>NZ_JBLZNI010000010.1:0-92469 GCF_051194165.1 Halorubrum shenae
TGTTTGCGGTAGCCGGGCGGGTTCGCTTTCGTATCTCCGTTTTGTCGGTTGCCGTACCAGCCGTTGAACGCCTCAGCGAGTTCTTGAAGGACTCGCTGTGCTCAATGAGCGAAGCTCATTGGCATCACGAGACGGCTCCGCCGTCTCGAACGAACTTGACTGCGAATGCAGGTCATCATAGCGTTCGTGGTTTTTGAGGTACGTGGTGAGTTCGTTGTGGTTGGGAATGTGATCGATTTCATCCCAGACCCGACTGCATGTCCACCGGCCGACGTTCCAGAGTTTCGAGGCGGCGAACCCGAGCGAATCAAGGTCGTCTTGCACCCGAGACTGGTTCCGTATGGAAGCAGTGTAGGTGCGAGTAACGACCTGTTTCGCCATACGTAACCTATGTAGAGAAATTCACTTGAAGGCTTGGATGGAGCAGCGTGGAATATCCAGCCGTGCCATCGGACGGTGGACTGTGAAGGGTGGTGTCGGATTCATCCCCGCGCTAAAGCGCGAGGCTTTCTCCTCGATTCTCCGTAAGCTGTCGGGAGCCGCCGGAGTTCGGCCAGCGGAATCGCGAGCGCGACGCGACGCCGTCGTTTCGACTTGTGAACACCTTATATTCGTATTACCACCTGATCGACGACTGTATTGAATATACGGAGTATTGAAGTAGGATATCCAAGAATAACAGTGTATGATGTCGGAATCAAACGCGTACACCGTCATTTCCGAGCAGAACGATCACGATTGCACCACGGTACGTGCACATCCACGCAACGAGACGTTTCACGTCGTCGAGTACGCCGACGAAGACGCGCGCGATCGCGTCGCCGACCTCCCGGTAGGGTCGGTAGTCAAAATGGAACTGTCGCGCGCTGGTCGCCGTAGCAACGTCTGGCGCGCCGAGTCCGTCCGGACGGCGCACACCGACGGTGGGACGGCAGGTGAGTAGGAGCGTAGGGAAAGAAAAACGGGAACGGTCCGGGAGCGCTTATAAACGCTCGGCGTCGCTCGCTCGGCTCCTTATAAATCGCGAGTCAGCCGCGGATTCGTCACGGCGCCGTCGGACGCGCCGGCGAAGTCGCGGGCGTACTTCGCGAGGACGCCGCCCTCGTACTGCGGTGCCGGCTCCTCCCACTCCTCGCGTCGCTCCGCCAGTTCCTCCTCGCTGAGGTCGACAGAGAGGTCGCGCTCGGGGATGTCGACGGTGACGTGGTCGCCGTCCTCGAGGAGCCCGATCGGACCGCCGTCGGCCGCCTCGGGCGCGACGTGGCCGATCATCGGGCCGCGGGTCCCACCGGAGAAGCGGCCGTCCGTGAGCAGCGCCACGTCCTCCTCGTGGCCCGCGCCCACGACGGCGGCGGTGACGCCGAGCATCTCGCGCATTCCGGGACCGCCGGTCGGCCCCTCGTTGCGGATCACGATCACGTCGCCGGAGTCGACCGCGCCCGACTGGACGTACTCCATCGCGTCCTCCTCGTTCTCGAACACGCGCGCCGGCCCCTCGTGGTAGAACGCGTCCTCACCGGTCACCTTCAGCACGGCGCCCTCGGGGGCGAGGTTCCCGTGGAGGATCTTGATGGCGCCCTCCTCCTGTTTGGGCTCGTCGACGGTGTAGAAGAAGTCCGCCTCGATATCGTCGTCGTCCGGAAGCGCGCCGCGCTCCTCCAGCTCCGCCAGCTCTTCCGCCACTGTCCGCCCGGTGACGGTCATCGCGTCGCCGTGGAGCAGGTCGGCCTCCAAGAGGCGCCGGAGCACGACCGGGACGCCGCCGATCTCGTGGAGGTCGTTCATGACGCGGCTCCCGCCGGGCTGGAGGTTCGCGATCTTCGGCGTGCGCCGCGAGATCTCGTCGAAGTCCTCGATCGACAGGTCCACGTCGGCCTCGGCGGCCAGCGCGAGCAGGTGGAGGACCGCGTTCGTCGACCCGCCCATCGCGGTCTGGAGCGCGATCGCGTTCTCGAAGGATTCCCGCGAGAGGATGTCGGAGGGGCGGCGGTCGTTCTGGATGCAATCCAAGGCGAGCTCGCCGGCGCGCTCGGCGACCTCGTAGCGCTCCGGGTCCTCCGCCGGCGCGGAGGCGGAGCCGAGCGGCGCCATCCCGAGCGCCTCGGCGATCGAGGCCATCGTGTTGGCCGTGAACATCCCGCCACAGGAGCCCGCGCCGGGACAGGCGTTACGCTCCAGGTCGTCGAGCTCCTCGCCGCTCATGTCGCCTTCGGCGTAGGCGCCGACGCCCTCGAACACCTGCACGATGGTCACGTCGCGGCCGTCGTGTTGGCCGGGCATGATCGAGCCGCCGTAGAGGAACACCGACGGGAGGTCGGTGCGGATCGACGCCATCAGCATGCCGGGGAGGTTCTTGTCACAGCCCGCCACCGTCACCAGCGCGTCCATGCGCTCGCCGAAGGAGACCAGCTCGACGGAGTCGGCGATGACTTCCCGGGAGATGAGGCTCGCCTTCATCCCCTCGGTCCCCATCGAGATGGCGTCGGAGATGGTGATCGTCCCGAACTCGATCGGCATCCCGCCCGCGGCGTCGATCCCGTCGATCGCGGCGTCCGCCACGTCGTCGAGGTGGACGTTACACGGCGTGATGTCTGCCGCCGGGTTCGGGACGCCGATGATGGGCGAGGAGAGGTCCTCGTCGTCGAACCCCATCGCCCGGAACATCGCGCGGTGCGGAGCCTTGTCAGCTCCTTCCGTCACGTCTCTGCTCGGTAGATTCTCGTCTTTCTCGCCCGCAAATCGGTCCGCGTTGTCGCGCCTTCGGGAGCCGTCTCCCTCTGACTGCGGCTGCTGTTCGCTCATATCCGATCCTGTCCCTCGGGGGTCTTAAACGGACGCAACGGGGCGAGGGTTGCTCGGTGGGGCGAACCAGTTCGGGGTGGGAGTTACCACTCGCCATCGAAGGCAATATCGACGCCGCAGGCGTCGGCAAAATCGCGGAGGTGGCGCTTCTTATCGCCCTTGTTCAGCGAGGTGTACACGTAGTAGTCGCCACCAACCGCACGATACAACCGCATTTCTTCGCCTGACGGATGTGCCGGTTCGTCGTTTAATATTGCAATCTTCTTCCCGGGAACGTACGGGAGCGGGGCATACGCGTCGATCAGGTCGTGATCTCTAATAAGATGATTCACAACGGTCCCCATGAGGTCAGCTTGACTCTCGTCGCTGAACGAGCTTGACTCCGTTTGATCAGCGATTTCGACCACGTATTCATCGGACAAATCACCGGCGTCGGTCTGTTCGCTATGGTCCGACTCAGTTCTCGGCTGTGCAGAGTTGCTCGCGGCGGTGTGGCTGTCGTTTTGATCGCTTTCCAACTCCGCGATCAGATCGTCGACGAACGTTTTCGAGAGCGACTCCGCCGGCTGGGAGACCACCTCGCCGACGCGGTCAACGACGGTTTCGCGGAGCGCCTCGGCGACCCCCGCTTTTCGGTCTGTGAGCGTCTCGATCGCCTGTCTGCGGCGTTCGACACGTTGGTAAATCTCCGTAGACGCGCCCGACCGGATCGACTCTTCGGACAGCGCCGCGAGCAGCCAGTCGTTCGCCGTGAGGCCGGACAGATCGATGCGTCGGAGGAGTTTCACATCGGGCTTGTCGCCGTCTTTTTTGAGTCGGTAGATGTGGAACGACTTTCCGTTCGTGAGAAGTCCCCAGTCGACCCACTCCTGTCGCATGTAGCTCCGTAGTTGGTCAGCGTGCGACTCGGTGATAGTGGTGTCACAGCCTTTCGCTTCGACGAACACCGCCGGCGACCCGTCGGTGAACAGCGCGTAGTCGACCTTCTTTTTCGTCGATCCCATCTGGACCGAGTACTCCATCTCGATCTCGGTCGAGTAGAAGTCCCAACCGAGAACGTCTTTTATAAATGGGTCTATCAGCCGTGCCCGGGTGTTCTGCTCGTCCATCTGTGGAGACGCCTCGACGAGCGACCGGGAGCGTTCGACGTAGTCCGACACCGTCTCCTCGTCCATCTTCCCGAAAGTTCGGGTGCGCACCCTCTTAAAAGTAAAACGTTGCTGACGAACCGGCGCAGCGACTTGCGAACGCCGTCACTGGACCTCCTCCATCTCATCGGTCCGTAACTCTTCGAGACGTTCCTCACCGTATTGTTCGTTTGCAGCCTCGTGGTGTCGGTGAAGTCGGTACGCGGCTCGAAGCTGATCTTCGTCGTTGGTAATCGCCCAATACGGGCTCTTGTGACGTACGAGTCCCCGCTCCTTCAGTCGCGAGAGGATCGCGCTGACGGCGTCCGTGTCCAATCCGAACTGCTCGGCGATCGTTGCCGCTTTCCACGCGCGGTCGTCGTTCTGATCGAGGAACGACACGATCCGCTCGGTGTCGTTTCGCGTTTCGCACATAGAGAAGTTTACACCTCGGTCTTCAGCTCCACCCGATACCCGAACGGGTCCCGGACGTACACAGCTGCCGACTCGCCCGCGGCACCGAGCGGTTCGTCGAGCGACTTCTCGATCTCGACGCCCGCGGCGCCGAGTTCGGCCTCGATCTCGTCCGCCGACTCCTCGACGACGACGGCGACGTGGTCGTAGTTCGTCGCCGTCGGCGGCTCGAACTCCTCGCTCGGCCAGCAGTGGATCACGGCGGTCGGCGACAGACGCACGTCGAAGAAGGGCTTTTCGCCGGCCACGTACGGCCCGTCTTCGATCCCGAAGCCGAGCCGCTCGCCGTAGAACGCCCGGGCGTCGTCGACGCCGTCGGCGGGGATCCGGAGGTTGACGTGGTCGATATGGCGTGCCTGCATGGAGTTCCGTTCGAGCGCGAATTTTAAAAAGCGAGCCGGTCGGAGCTGGGCACCACCGACCGGGATCCGAGCCGACGGGAGCGAGCGCGTCGTATATATGTATGGAAATGGAACGATTGCACATGACTACGACCGGCATCGACAGACGGATCGCGGGAGTCGTCCGTCTCGCGTCGCTCGGCGCGTTCGATCTCGGTGCGCTCCTCGTCGGGTCCCCACCGCAAGCATCACGCCAACGGCTACCGGCATGGGGTCGGCGAGAATGACGGGCGGCATGGGGGCGGCAGGGATGATGGGCGGCATGGGCGGCATGGGCGGCATGGGCGGACCGGGAATCGCTTCGTTCCTGTTCGTTCTCCTGCCGCTCGCGGCGATGCTCGTCCTCGCGTACGTCGGCGTTCAGGCGCTGTCCGCCAACGGCGAGACCGAGTCCCACCGACGGGACGCTCCCCGTGACGCCGACGACGAGGACCCGGTGGAGCGGCTCCAGCGGCGATACATGGAAGGCGATCTCAGCGAAGCCGAGTTCGAACGGGCGCTGGAACGCGAGCTGGCCGACGACGACGGCGTCAGCGGGGCCGACCGCGAGCGCATAAGCAATCTCGATACGGAACCGCGAGAGCGCTCGGACCCCGCAGACGACCGGTGAGGAGACGGGTCGGTCAGGCGAACGCTTCGAGGATCCCCGCCCCGTCCGTGCCTCGACCGAGGTCGGGGAGCGTGGCGCGCTCGGGATGGGGCATCAGGACGGCGACCGACTCGCGCTCGCCGAGGACGCCGGCGACGTTGTCGGTCGAGCCGTTGGGGTTGGCGTCGTCGGTGACCTCGCCGTCGGCGTCGCAGTAGCGGAAGAGCACCCGATTTTCGGCGACAAGGTCGCTGTGAGCCTCCTCGCTGATCTCGAAACGACCCTCGCCGTGCGCGATGGGAACCTCGATGACCTCGCCCTCCTCGTAGGCGGCGGTCCAGGGCGTGTCCGCGCGTTCGACGCGCAGGTGGACGGGTTCACACTGGAAGCGCGCGGAGGCGTTGGTGGTGAACGCGCCGGGTGTAAGGCCGGACTCCGAGCCGATCTGTGCGCCGTTGCAGACGCCGATCACGGGGACGCCGTCGGCGGCGGCCTCGCGGACCGCCTCCATGATCGGGGCGCGGGCGGCCATCGCACCGGCGCGGAGGTAGTCGCCGTACGAGAACCCGCCGG
This sequence comes from Halorubrum shenae, assembly GCF_051194165.1. Taxonomy (NCBI): domain Archaea; kingdom Methanobacteriati; phylum Methanobacteriota; class Halobacteria; order Halobacteriales; family Haloferacaceae; genus Halorubrum; species Halorubrum shenae. The sequence continues at coordinate 5,967 of NZ_JBLZNI010000010.1, forward strand.
GAAGCACGATCCCCTCCGTGTCAGCCGGGAGCCCGTCCTCGTGCCAGACGCGCTCGGCGTCGACGCCGACGTGTTCGAGCGCGCGGACCGCGTCGCGGTCGCAGTTTGACCCGCCGAATTGGATAACTGAGACCGTCATCGCTCCGCGACCGCGACCTCGTAGTCGTGGATCGTCGGGTTCGCGAGGAGCCGCTCGGCCATCTCGTCGGCGCGGTCGGCGGCCTCGTCGGCGTCGGCGGCGTCGAGGTCCACTTCGAACCGGTCGGCCGACCGGAGGTCCGACAGCTCGAACCCGAGGCGTTCGAGAGCCTGCTGGGTCGTCTCGGCCTCCGGGTCGAGGACGCCCCGCTTCAAGCGGACCGTCACCGTCGCGGTGTATGCCGTCATGTGCGGTAGTGCGGAGTCGTGTGTAAAAACCGTTTTGGAACATCTTTTATATCCATGTTCGTGGATACATATTGGTCGATCGTGCAGGAGGTGGGGTCGGTACAGAGCGAAAGGGGCAAACCCCTCCGCGTTCTTCTCCGGATGTATGCAGCCGTTCGAACCATCGGAGGTGATCGTCGCATGACCCGCGAACTGACCGAAATCACGGTCGTCGGAGGAGACAAGACCGGACTCATCGCGCGGGTCACCTCCCTGCTGTTCGAGCGGGGAATCAACATCGAGGACCTCGATCAGGCGGTCCGCGAGGGCGTCTTCCGGATGACCACCCGCGTCGATGCCTCGGAGATGGAGACCTCTCGGGGTGAGCTCCGGCGCGCGCTCGCCGAGCTCGGTCGGGAACTTAACGTGGACATTCAGGTCCGGTTCCCGAGCGACCGCGACGCCCGCCGGATCGCGCTGTTAGTCACGAAGGAGACCCACGCGCCGGAGACTTTACTGGAGGCCGAGGCCGCGGGCGACCTGGCCGACGACGGCGAGGAGGCCGAGATCCCGGTCGTGATCGGTAACCGCGGCGATCTCCGGTCGCTCGCGGAGCGCTACGACAAGCCCTTCTACGACGTGGGCGACGGCAACGGCAACACCGACGAGGAACGTCTGCTCGACCTGCTGGCCGAGTACGACGTGGACCTGATCGCGTTGGCCCGCTACATGCGCATCCTCTCCCCGGAGGTCGTCTTCCGGTACGAGGGCCGGATCATCAACGTCCACCCCTCTCTCCTGCCGGCGTTCCCCGGCGCGGAGGCGTATCGGCAGGTGAAAGACGCGGGCGTCCGCGTCGCCGGCGTCACCGCCCACTACGTGACGACCGACCTCGATCAGGGACCGGTGATCGCCCAGCGGGCCTTCGACGTGCCTCCGGGGGCCGACGTCGCCGAGATCAAGCGCCGCGGGCAACCCCTCGAAGCCGACGTGTTGCTCGCTGCGGTCCGACTCCACCTCGCGGACGCCATCGCGATCCACCGCGGCACGGTCCACGTCCGCGAGGACGCCGACGTCGACGCCCAGTTGGGGCTGAGCGAGGCCGCGATCGACGCGAACCCGGACGAGCCGGTCGACGGCGAGCCGTTGTCGCGGTCGGGGACGCCGACCGCCGAAAGCGACTGAGCCGGGCGGTAGCGCCCGTCTTTTTAAAATCCCACGAGACGTATCGCCGCATATGCGGTCACAGCGGACCTTCAGTCGGTTCGCCGCCGACGCTAGCGCGATCGTTCGCAGCGACGAGCGACTGATCCTACTCTTCTTGCTGCTCCTGTCGGTCGTCGCGCTTGCCGTGTTCCGCCACTACACCGTCGCGCTCCTCGACGGACTGCCGGAGGTTCTCCCTCCGGAGTTGCCGCGGCCGGGCCCCGTTTAAGCGTCTTCGATCGCCGACTGCACCCGATCGTGGAACTCCCGGAGCGTCGCCGACTCGTCGCCCGCGAGCACCGAATCCGAGTCGACGAGCGTCGCGAGCCCGAACGCGAGCGGGGTCGGCGAGTCGACCGTCTGGTCGACGACCGCGAGGTCGCCCTCGGCGATCCGCTCGGCCGCCGCGCGGATCCGGGGCGCGTCGAGCCGGTCGTCTAACAGCTCGCGGTACGTCTCCTCGATCACCGCGAAGTCGTCGAGCCCTTCCGCGAGCGAGAGCAGCGTCTCCGCCGACACCTGCTGTTCGGCCGCCGACTTCTCGTACCCCTTGTACCGCTTGAGGATCATGAACGAGCGCGCCGCGTTGATCCGGAAGTAGCGCTGGAGGAGGTCGGTCCCGCGCAGCGCCGCCCGGAGGTCTCCGCGGACCGTCTCGGGGTCCAGTTCGCGAACGATCTCCGCCACGTCGACCTTGCGGTTCAGGGGGAGCGCGAGGCTGAAGCCGCGGTCGGCGACCGCGACCGTCGGCTCGGCGTCGGTGCGGGCCGCGCACTCGGCGGCGACCAGCCGCGAGAGTCCCTCGTTGAATCGTCGACCGTACGTCGCGTGGACGTGGAACCGACGCTTGTACGCGTCGCGGTCGAGCACCTCCTCCACGGCGAGCCGCGAGGAGGTCGACGCGCTCTCCACGCCCGCGTACGCGACCTGCTCGTCGTAGGTCCGGGCGATCGCTCGCACCGAGTTGCCGTCGATCGGAAGCTCCCGGAGCCACGCCCGAACCGCGGCGGGACCGCCGCGTTCCAATCGGTCGAGCAGGTCGGCCTGAAACGCGAGCACCTCCGCCGCCAGGTCCGCCGACAGCGGGAGCCGCTCGGCGTACCACGTCGGCACGGTCGGGCGCTCGTCGGTCCGGTCGACGTACACCTTCGAGCCGCGGCGGTAGCGGAACGCGAACCGCTCGCCGCCCAGCGCGAACACGTCGCCCGGCGCGAGGGTGTCGAGGAACCCCTCGTCGAGGGTCCCGGCCGGCTCGCCGTCCCGGGTGACAACGTCGCAGCCGAACGAGTCCGGGATCGTTCCGACGTTCGTCATGTAGATGACCCGCGCGAGCCGGCCGCGCTTGCCGACGAGCGTCTCGCCGACCGGATGCTCCTCGTGGTGGTGTTCGCCGTCCGGCGGGTCGTTCGCGTCGCGCCACACCTTCGGGTAGACGTTCCGCTCCGCCAACCCCTCGTAGTCGCCGGTGAGGTATCGCATGAGCCGCTCGTACTCCCCTGTGCCAAACGCGCGGTAGGGGTGGGCGCGCCGGAGGACCTCGCGGATCTCCCGGTCGGGGCGGACCCGGTTGATCGCCATCCCGTAGACGTGTTGGGCGCCCACGTCGGCGGCGCCCTCGGGGAGCGACACGCCGTCGACGAACCCCGACTCGGCGCGGGCGAGCATCGCCGCGCACTCGACCAGCTCGTCGCGGTCGAGCGCGAACACCCGCCCTTCGACGGTCTCGCCGGGGCTGTGGCCCGCCCGCCCGACGCGCTGGAGCAGGGCCGCGACCGACTTCGGCGACCCCACCTGCACGACTAAATCGAGGTGCGGCATGTCGATGCCGAGTTCGAGACTCGTCGAGGTGGTCACCACGTCCAGCGTGCCCGCCTTCAGTCCCTCCTCGATCCGGGTGCGCTGCGTCTCGCCGAGGCTCCCGTGATGACAGCCCGAGTCCGACTCGTCGTAGCCGAACCGCTCGCGCAGCTCCCGCAGGGTGCGCTCGGCGCCCGACCGCGAGTTCGCGAACACTAGCGTGTTCTCGTGGTCCTCGATCAGTTCGTGGAGGGCGTCGTAGAAGCGATCGGTGACGACCGACTCGTCGGTATGAATGAGGTCAGCGGCCGGTGTTTGGAGCTGCAGGTCGAACTCCCGGCCGAACCGCGCGTCCACGACCTCGCAGTCGCGGGGCGTGAACCCCTCGGGGTCGCCGACCTCGCCGCTGACGCGCTCGCGCCCGACGAGGAAGTCGGCGACCTCGTCGAGCGGCTCGACCGTCGCGGAGCAGCCGATCCGGGTCGGCGAGCCGTCGGCGATCTCCGTCAGCCGCTCCAGTGACACCGAGAGGTGGGTCCCGCGCTTGTTTCCCGCCAGCGCGTGGATCTCGTCGACGACGACGTACTCGACGGTGCGGAGCTTCTCCCTGAACCGCGGGGCGTTGAGCAGGATCGCCAGCGTCTCCGGCGTAGTGTTGAGCACGTGCGGCGTCTCCTCGAGCATGGCCCGCCGGTCGGCCTCGCTCGTGTCGCCGTGGCGGATCGCTTGGCGGACGCCGGGGTCGGGATCGACGTCTCCGTCTTCGTCGCTCTTGCTCGCAGCGGTCATTTCCGCCGCGATCCCCGCGAGCGGCGCCTCGAGGTTCCGCTCGATGTCGTTCGCGAGCGACTTCAGCGGAGAGACGTACAGGCAGTAGACGGAGTTCTCCAGTTCGTCGGCCCGCTCGCGCGCGAAGAGGTCGTCGAGGACGGCGGTAAAGGCGGCGAGCGTCTTGCCGCTCCCCGTCGGCGCGGCGACGAGACAGTTCTCGCCGTCGTCGACGCGAGGGATCGCCCCCCGTTGTGGCGGGGTAAAGAGCCCGCCGTTCTCGCCGGCGTACGCCGCGAACTGCGAGACCCACCAGCGACGGACCGGCGGCGAAAGCCGGTCAAGCACGTCGGCGTCCGGGAGGGGAACCGTCTCCGGATCGAACTCGACGTTGGGCGCGCCCTCGCGAGCGAGCGCTCCTCTGAGGAGCGCTCGCGCAGACGGCTCGGGGTCCTCTCCGCTCCCGTGCGAACCGTCGTCTGTGAGTTCGCTCACTGTCTCATGGTGGGCGCGCCGCGGGAAAGCGGTTACGTCGACTGCGGCGCGAGGCAACCCGAATTCGAGCGAATCTGCGCCGGTTCGCGCGAACCGCCCCGTTTATCCGCGGTCCGCCCGTGGCGGCGCACGTATGAGTGGAACCTCGGGGGCGGCAGAACGGGAGATCGACCGGAACCTCTTCGTCACCGTCTCGGGGCCGCCGGGCTGCGGCGCGACGACGCTGGTAGAAGGGGTCGCGGCCGCGCTCGACTGCGGCTACGTCTCCGGCGGCGAGCTGTTCCGCGAGATCGCCGCCGAACGCGACATGAGCCTCTCACAGCTGATCGCGAAGGCCGGCGAGTCCGAAGAGATCGACCGCGCGCTCGACGAGCGGCTCCGCCGGATCGCCGAGAAGTGGGGGACCGCGAACAAGGCGTTCGTCCTCGAATCGCGGCTCGCCGGCTGGATCGCCGGCAACCGCGCCGACATCCGGATCTGGCTCGACGCGCCCGACGAGGTGCGCGCCGACCGCACCCTCGACCGCGAGGAGATGACCTCGGAGATGCAGGTCCGCGAAGTGATCGAAGAGCAGCGCTACCAGTCGTACTACGGGATCGACCTGTCCGACCGCTCCATCTACGACCTCGCGATCAACACCGGCCGCTGGAACGCCGAGGCGACGCTTGACCTGGCGCTCACGGCGATCGAAGGGTACGACGTCGAGTCCGACGAGGGCGCGTTCGATACGCCCGACTTCGAGATCTAGCCGGCTTCGAACGCGAGACGCGTTACGACCCGTCGAACGCGCTCCTGACGGCGCGCTGCGCCCGGTAGAGGGTGTACGCGACGGAGAGGCCGACGAGGACGACGGTCGCCCCGGCAGCGGCGAGCACCGGACCGGACGCCGGGGGTTTCAGGTCGCGGTCCGAACCGCAGCTGCCGCACCCGTCGTCGCCGCAGTCCCCGCAGCCGGGTGCGTCCGAGTCGGTCTCGTCGCCGGCCGCCGTCCGTTCCTGCGCGGGGGATGACGGCATGCTCTCGGTTAACCGCTCCTCCATCGTCCTCGGGCCATCGGGCGAATCGGTCGCTTCGGGTGAGCTCGTTTCGGAGCGCGACTTCGCTCCCACCCCGTCCGCGGCGTCCGTCGCGTCATCCGGAGTAGTGGCGACCTCGATCGACTGGTCCGCCTCGGCGGTCGAGCCGTCGGCCTCGTCGAACAGGTTCGGCGCGTGCGTGCGCAGCGCCTCCAGCCCCGCCTCGATCTCCTCGCGGTCCTCGTGGCCGACCGCGAACTCGGCGAGGTCGTCGACCATGGCTCGCGCGCGCTCGGGCCGGTCCGTCTCCACGTAGCTGCGGGCCGCGTCGAACATCGCCCGGCCGAGCCAGTGCGCGAAGACGGGGTTGTCGTACCGGCGTTCGAGCGCCTCGAGGCGTTCGAGCTTCTCTTCGCCCGCCTCCACGTCGCCGTCGAAGAACGAGGCCCGCGCGGAGAAGAACGTCGCGACCGCGGTCCACGTCGCGCTCGACGGGGTCGAGAGCCGCTCGTGGTAGTCGGCGGTCTGGCTCGCCCAGTGTTCGACCCGACCGACGTCGGCCGCCTCGAAGCCGGCGCGCGCGGCGTTCGCCGTCGCGACCGGGAGCCAGCGGAGGATAGACTCCTCTTGTGCCGGGTATCGGTCGGCGAGCGCCTCGATCCGACCGATCCGCTCCTCTATCGCCTCCACGTCTGCGCGCTTCGTGTCCGCGTTCGTGCGCCCGGCGAGGACGCCGGCCAGCCCCGCGGCGACGTCCCCGTCCGGGTGGGTCCCGAACAGCTCCTCGGCGCGGGCGACGCGATCGCGTCCCGCGCCGCGCTCGGAGGGAGCGTCTTCGGGGGCTCCGTCGGCGTTATCGGGATCGTTGTCGAGATACAGCTCCGCGTGAGCGTACGCCCGGAGCAGCGAGGCGGCGACGTCCGGCTCGGGGTGCGCGTCGTACACGCGTTCGAGACGGTCTCGCAGCGGTCCGATCCGGTCGCGCCGGTCCGCCTTCCCGTTCGCGTGGATCGTCTCGGCAGTCGCTCGGGCCAGCGGCGCCGCGATCGACGCCTCGGGGCGGCGGCCGTACAGCTCCTCGATCCGCTCTCGGTACTCCTCGATCCGGTCGGGGTCGATCGCGGTCTCGTAGACGTCGTCGCGGTCCCGTACGCTCGTCGCGTTCGCGAGGGCGTTCGCGAGGTGGACGTCGACGTCGTCGCCGTCGTCCCCGGCGCGACGCAGTCGGTCCAGCCGCTCGATCATCTCGGCTTCCGCCTCGAACTCTCCGCGGTCGCCGTACGCGTCGGCGAGCGCGACGAGGGCGTCCGTGAGCCGCTCCCGGTCGTCCGCGTCCATCTCCCCCGGCGTCGTCGCGTCGAACCCGTCGACGCGCCGTTCGAGTTCGTCGACGGAGCGGGTGTCGCTAGATACCATGTGTACTGGTTCCACGTTGGGACGAAACGACGTAAACACTCGGCTTCGAGCGCACCCGCCAGCCGTCGGCGTCGTTGTTGCGGTCGGACTGTCGTCGAAGGGCTCGTACAGATCGACGCGGCGCTCGGCGGATCAGCAACGGGGCGGCAAGCGTACTTAAAAGGCGGCTCCGCGTCACGGCTCCCCCCGGCGCTCAGTCGTCCGCCGGCTCGCCGGACTCCAGTTCGAAGTCCCACTCCTCGTAGCCGCCGGCCATACTGGCGACGAGCACGTCGTCTTCGACGTCTTCGTAGCTCTGGATCAGCATCGCGGCCTGCTTCGACGACTGCCCGATCGGACAGGCGCAGACCACGTCGGTGTCGTCCCAATCCATGTCGGGAACCATCGACGAGAGGTCGCCGAGCGGGACGTTGATCGCGCCGGGGATGTGACCTTGTTCGTACTGCGCCGGCGATCGCGTATCGATGACGCGGACGTCTTCGTTCTGAACCCGCTCGCTGACCTCTTCCGGGGTGAGTTCCTCGACCATCGTCAGTCCTCCCCGAGAGAGATCCGCTCGTGACCGCCCGTCGACCGTCGCGGGTGTGCAGTCGCGGCTTCCGAACGCGCTTCGGTGGTCCCGTCGTCTGTCCGTCCGACGACCTCGTCTCGGGATGAGTGGCTCATAGGAGCGAGTACGCCCGTGACGACGTAACCCCTTTGATGAGCGGCGAACACCGTCTCCGATCAGCGCTCGCTCCGCACGGTGACCGTCTCCTGTTCGAACCCGTCGTCGTCGCCGCGCCAGCGCCACGAGCCGACGAACGGGTAGCCGTCGAGCGCGCAGATGACGTACGAGTGGCCGGGCCACGTCGCCCGCGCGGCGTCCGTCTCGCTCGGGTTCGTCGGCCCGGTCGGGTGCGAGTGGTAGAACCCGACCACGTCGAGTCCGTCGTCTTCGGCCCGCTCGATGAGTTCGAGCTGCTCCTCCGGATCCATCGCGTACCGTATCTGGGGCGTCTCGGCGACGTTCTCCGCCTCGTACGTCTCTGTGACGACGCTCGGCTCCCCCTCGGTTCCGTGAGTACCCGCGAGGACGCCGCAAACCTCCGCCTCGCCGCCGCCGTACGCGCGGAACACGACGTCGTCGTAGGCCGCCCGCGAGAGTTCGATCATGGTCGGAGACAGGGGCGTCCGCCCGATAAGTCCGTCCCGTCAGGCCTCAACCGGGACGCGAATTCCCCCGCCCCTCCGCCGCAATCGGACCGCTACAGTCCTTCGACGCGCCGAAGCGCCTCGCGAACCTCGCCCGGCGTGGCGTACGGTCCGCCTTGCACGCGGTGGTCCGGGAAGAGGATCGGGATCGGGTTCTCGCGGAGGGCGCTGGTCACGAGTTCCAGATCCTCCGGGTCGTCGGCGTCGAGCGCGGCCAGCCGCGTCAGGCGACTGACCGAGGTCTCCTCGCCGTAGGGAATCGTTTCGAGCGCTTCGAGGACCGCCCGACGGTCGGTCGGGACGGTGAGTCCGGTGGCGACGCCGTCGAACGCGTCGCGCTCGCCGCCGAGAGACGCCTCGATCCGGTCGAGCAGGTCGTGGTCCGCGCCCGCGTCCGCCGGCGCCGTCGCCGGGAAGGCCACCGAGATGACGCGGCCGCCGGCGACGCCGACCTCGACCGCCCGCCCGAACTCCTCGAACTCGCGGGCGAAGACGCCCGACGTTCCCGTCGTGTTCATACCCGCGATCCGTGGCCGCGACGGTTAAATCGACGGGGGCCGTCCGGACCCGGGTCGCAATCGGGTCTCCGGCCTCCCGAGCAGGGGTGACCGCGCCCGCAAGCCTTATGAACAAATACGTGCATTAGTGTACACTAATGGAGGATCAAAACGAGCTGGCCCCGGCGGTCAGATCGATCCTGTCGGCGGCCCGGGATCGGGCGGCCGAGGGTCGATCCGGCGAGGTCGCCGTCGAGCCGCGCGACCTGCGGGCGGCGTTCGACCGCGCCGAGGCGGACGTACGCGTCCCGCTGATCGCCGAGGTCAAGCCCACGAGTCCGACGACTCGTGGGACCCGCGACGACGACCCGGTCGAACTCGCACGGGAGATGGTGGCCGGCGGCGCGGCGGCGCTGAGCGTGCTCACCGAGCCGGCACATTTCGGCGGGAGCGTCGAAACGCTCGAACGCGTCCGAGAGGCGGTCGACGTGCCCGTCCTCCGGAAGGACTTCGTCGTCGCCGAGTCGCAGCTCGACGCGGTCGAGAGCGACGTGGTCCTGCTGATCGCCCGGTTCGTCGGCGACGATCTCTCTGACCTGCTCGCTGCCGCGCGCGACCGGGGCTTCCAAGTCCTCGTCGAGGTCCACGACCGGGACGAGCTGGAGCGCGCGGTCGACGCGGGCGCAACGATTATCGGCGTGAACAACCGCGACCTCGCCGAGCTGGTCGTCGACCTCGGAACCTTCGAGTCGGTGGCGCCCCACGTCCCAGACGACGTGACACTCATCGCCGAGAGCGGAATCGGATCGCGCGCCGACGTCCAGCGGATGCGCGCCGCGGGCGCCGACGCCCTCCTCGTCGGCAGCGCGATCATGGACGGCGATGTCGAAGCGAACACGCGCGAACTGGTGCGGGCGGAGGCGGACGGCGAGAGCGACACCCGAGACACCACGGAGACACCCACATGAGCGAGACGGAATCCACGACGAGCGAGGCGACGAGCGCGGGAGACGGAGCCGACGCGGCGACCCCGTCGCGACGCCCCGGCCGCGAGCGCGGGCGCGACGACGGGAAGTTCGGCCGCTACGGGGGTCAGTACGTCCCCGAGGCGCTGATGCCCGCGATCGAGGAGCTGGCGGACGCCTACGAGCGCTACGTGCTCAACAACGAGGACGGGTTTATGAACGAGTTCCGCGAGCGACTCGCGGATTTCGGCGGTCGGCCGACGCCGCTCCAGCGCGCCGACCGGCTCTCCGACCGCTACGATACGGAGGTGTACCTCAAACGCGAGGACCTCCTCCACGGCGGCGCGCACAAGCTGAACAACGCCCTCGGGCAGGTCCTGTTAGCGAAGTACATGGGCAAAGAGCGGATCATCGCGGAGACGGGCGCCGGCCAGCACGGCACCGCGACCGCGATGGCGGCCGCGCACCTCGATATGCCCTGTGAGATCTACATGGGCGAGCGCGACATCAACCGCCAGCGCCCCAACGTCTTCCGGATGAAGCTCAACGGGTCTGAGGTGAACCCGGTCACCGCGGGCCGCGGCACCCTGAAGGAGGCCATCTCCGAGACGATGCGCGACTGGGCGACCACCGTCGAGAACACCCACTACGTCATCGGCTCTATCGTCGGCCCGCACCCGTTCCCGGTGATGGTCCGGGACTTCCAGGCGGTCATCTCCGAGGAGGCGCGGGCACAGGCGATCGAGAAGATCGGCAACCTCCCGACCGACGTGGTCGCCTGCGCGGGCGGCGGCTCGAACACGATGGGCACGTTCGCCGGCTTCGTCGACGACGAGGCGGTCGCCCTGCACGCGGTCGAGGCCGGCGGGTCGACGCTGGAGGTCGACGAAGAGGCGGGCGTCGCCCCGAACTCGGCGTCGCTGTACACGGGTGACGAGGGCGTGCTCCACGGGGCGCGGACGAAGCTCCTGCAGGACTCCGACGGCCAGATCATGGAGAGCCACTCGATCTCGTCCGGGCTCGACTACGCCGGCGTCGGCCCGGAGCTCGCGTATCTCGTCGACGAGGGTCGCGTGGACCCGGTCGCCGTCGACGACGACGCCGCGTTAGAGGGGTTCCATCGGCTCTCCTCGACCGAGGGGATCATCCCCGCCTTGGAGACGGCCCACGCGTTCGGCTTCTTGGAGGAACACCACGAGGACCTCGGCGATAGCGTCGTCGTGAACGTCTCCGGGCGCGGCGACAAGGACCTCGACGCCGCCATCGAGGAGACGGACAAACGCGACATCGACGAGGCGCCGGACATGTCGATGTTCACGGGGGGGATTTAAATGGCCGACCGAGTCCCGGAGACGGGCAACTCCGAGGCCATCGCGGCCGCGTTCGCCGACGGCCCCGCCTACATCCCATACCTCGCCGTCGGCGACCCGGACTACGACTCTTCGATGGCGTACGTCGAGGCGCTCGACCGCGGCGGCGCGGACATTATCGAACTCGGGCTCCCCTTCTCGGAGCCGATCGCGGAGGGGTCGACCATTCAGGGGGCCTTAGTCCGCGCGCTCGACGCGGGGATGACGCCGGACCGGTTCTTCGCGTTCGCGGAGGAGGCCGACGTGGAGGCGCCGCTCGTCTGCATGACGTACTACAACCTGATCTACCAATACGGATCTGAAACCGGCCCCCGCCCCTTCGTCGAGCGCGCCGCCGCGGCCGGCATCGAGGGACTCGTCGTCCCCGACCTCCCGGCCGAGGAGGCCGATCCCCTACGAGAAGCGTGCGACGAGTTCGGGCTCGACCTCGTCTTCATCGTCGCGCCGACCACGGTCGACGACCGACTCGACCGGATCATGAGCCACGTCTCGGGATACGTCTACGTCCAGGCGCGGCTCGGAACCACCGGCGCGCGCAGCGACGTGTCCGACCAGACCACGCAGAGCCTCGATCGGCTCCGCGAGTACGACGTGCCGAAGGCCGTCGGGTTCGGAATCTCGTCGGGTGAGCACGCAGAGCGCATCGTTTCCGGCGGTGCCGACGGGATCATCGTCGGCTCGGCGCTCGTCGACATCGTCGCCGAGGGAGTCGACGACGACCTGTCGACCGCCGCGGTCGCAGACCGGCTAGAGGCGCTCTCGCGGGAGCTGAAAGAGGGTGCCGACCGCGGCTACGCCGCACGCGTCGAGGCCGCACAGTCGCAGTGACCGCGGCTTCGAGTCAATACGTCCCCGAACGAAACCCACTTACCTTCGATTGCCACACTCTCACACAACGACCGACACCATCATGACAGCAGGACTCTCGGCACGACTCAACCGCATCTCCACGAACGACCGATACCTCATTGTCCCCATGGACCACGGGCTCACAATGGGCGCCGTCGACGGCCTCGTCGACATCGAGTCGACGATCGACGGCGTGACGAGCGGCGGCGCGGACGCGGTACTCACCCAGAAGGGGATCGCACCGCGCGTTCACCCGAACAAAAACGACGCGGGCTACATCGTCCACGTCAACGGGTCGACGACGATCGGCCCCGACGAGAGCGACAAGCGCGTCACGGCCACGGCCGAGGACGCGGTGCGCGCCGGCGCCGACGCGGTCTCCTTCCACATCAACGTCGGCTCCGACCACGAGCCGGATCAGACCGAAGAGCTCGCGAAGCTGACCGCCGACGCCGACCGTCTCGGCCTCCCCGTGCTCGCGATGGCGTACGCGCGCGGGCCCGGCGTCGACGAGACCGATCCCGAGGCGCTCGGGCACGCGGTTCGGCTCGCCGAGGAGGTCGGCGCAGACGTGGTGAAGACCGGGTACTCCGGCGACGGCGACTCGTTTAAACGCGTCACGGAATCGACCCGGCTCCCGGTCGTCATCGCCGGCGGTTCGAAGGGGACCGACCGCGACACGGTGGAGATGGTTCGCGGCGCGATGGACGGCGACGCGGCCGGGGTGTCGATGGGGCGGTCGATCTTCCAGCACGAGGACCCCGAGGGGATCGCTCGCGCGGTGTCGGCGGTCGTTCACGACGACGCGGGCGTCGACGAGGCGCTCCGGGCCGGCGGGTTCGTCGAGGCCTGAGGCTCACTCGGCGCCGACGTTCTGTCCGCTCTCGAACGAGTCCGGGTCCGGTTCGATATCGGCGTACTGCACCGCGCGACGCCCCAGCGTGAGCACCCGTTCGTCGATGGCGTCGTCGACGAGGTCACCGTCCTCGAACTGCGCGTGGGCGCTCGGGACGGCCACCTGGTGAGGGATAACCCACGCGTTGAGCGCGCGACAGACGGAGCGGAGGTGTTCTAACGCCGTCACCGGGAACCCGCCGCCGGCGACGGCGAGCAGCCCGACCGTCTCGTCTTCGAACTCCTCGAAGCCGCAGTAGTCGAGCGCCGTCTTCACCGCGGACGAGTACGAGCCGTGGTACACCGGCGTGCCGAGGAGGACCGCGTCGGCCTCGCGGACCCGCCTTTTGAACGCGTCCGCGTCCCCCGCCTCGGCGTGATCGGCGTCGTACGTCGGGAGGTCGTAGGCGCGGAGGTCGATTAGCTCAGCGGTTCCCCCGGCACGGCGGACGCCGTCGAGCGCGCGACCGACGCCGAGTCGGGTGTAGCTCTCGTCTCGAAGGCTCCCGGCGATGCCGACGACGTGTGGTGAGTCGGACATGCTCCGGACGACGCGCCAGCGGCAGTAAAACGCTCGGGCAGACCCGGACCGCTCTCGCCCTCGCCCGCAACGCACGACCCTTCCGCAGTTTTCAAGCCCGCCCGCCGTGAGGTTCCGACAATGACACGCACGGTCTGGGTGAAAGCCGACGGAGATGTCGGGGACTGGGAGGCTCGCAAGCGACGGATTACGACCGCTATCGAGGCCGGCGCGGACTGGGTACTTGTCGACGAGAGCGACGTGGGCCGCGTCCGCGACCTCGGCGACATCTCGGTCGCCGCGTTTCGCTCGGAGGCGGACGTGATCGACGACGTCGAGAGCGACGCCGAGGCCGACGCCTACTTCGTCGGGAAGGGCGGCGAGGGCGACGGCACGATCGACATGCCCGAGGAGCTGTCCGGGTCCGCGGACCTCACGACGGTCCGTCGGCGCGACGACCGCGCGCAGGGCGTGTACGTCCGGGTGCTCGGCACCGAGTACGAGCGCTTCGCCGAGGAAGCCGCCACCGATGCCGACTTCACCGTTGTCGTCGGCGAGGACTGGTCGATCATTCCGCTCGAGAACCTGATCGCGCGGGTCGGCGAGGAGACGCACCTCGTCGCGGGCGCGACCACCGCCGCCGAGGCGCAGACGGCCTTCGAGACCCTTGAGATCGGCGCCGACGGCGTCCTCCTCGATTCCGACTCCCCCGACGAGATCCGCGGCGCGGTCGACGCCCGCGACGCCGCCGACCGCGAGACGCTCGACCTCCGGCACGCCGAGGTGACCGCGGTCGAGCGCACCGGTATGGCCGACCGCGTCTGTATCGACACCGGGTCGCTGATGGACGACGACGAGGGAATGTTGGTCGGGTCGATGTCGCGCGGGCTGTTCTTCGTCCACGCCGAGACCGCGGAGTCGCCGTACGTCGAGTCGCGCCCGTTCCGCGTGAACGCCGGCGCGGTCCACGCGTACGTCCGCAACGCCGAGGGCGGCACCAACTACCTCGCGGAGTTGTCGAGCGGCGACGAGGTGCAGGTCGTCGACACCGCGGGTCACACGCGCGAGGCGATCGTCGGGCGCGTGAAGATCGAGAAGCGACCGATGTTCCGGCTTCAGGCGGAGATCGAGACGGACGACGGGATCGACCGCATCGAGACGCTCATTCAGAACGCCGAGACGGTGAAGGTCGCGACCGCGGACGGCAAGAAGGCGGTCACCGATCTGGAGGAAGGCGACGAGGCGCTCGTCTACTACGAGGACGTGGCGCGCCACTTCGGCGAGGCGGTTGAAGAGAGTATTATTGAGAAGTGAGTGGCCGAGCGAATGCGAGGCCAATGCAAACGAGCCGGCCTCCGGCCGGCGAGTAGCGAGACCGAGCGAAGCGAGGTATCGTAGGCGAGCGGTGAAACCGCGAGCCGAGTGGCCGAGCGAATGCGAGGCCACTGCAAACGAGCGGGCCTCTGGCCCGCGAGCCGAGTGGTCGACCGGAGGGAGGGCTTATAAACGAGTCAGCTCTCGACCGTCGACTGGCGGGCGCGAGCGAACACGAGACCCTCTTCGACGCCGACCGATTGCGGCGACCCCAATTTTTATCAGAAAATTCATCGATCAGCGTTCTATGGCTGTCAGTCACGAGACCAGTCGCGTCGCAGACGGAAGCTTCGTGGAGCGCGTTCAGCACCTCGCAACGGCCGCAAACCCGGCGTTCGCGGCCGGCAGTCTCCTCGTCCCGTTGGCGTTCCTCGGCGCGAGCCTCCTGCTTTCGAGTACGGAGCTGCTCTTCTACACGCACGTCGCCGCGGGCGCGGTGTGGTTCGGATTCGCGTTGATCTTCCCGGCGATCATCGGCCCGACGCTCGGCGGACTCGACGAGGAGGCGTCGGCCGCGGTGACGACCACGCTCGTTCCGAAGGCGGTCTTCTTCCTCGTCGGCTTCTCGCTGACGACGGTGCTGTCGGGAACGGTACTCTTGACGCCCGACTTAGGGCTCGGATACGGGTTCGCGGGCCGATGGTCGTCGCTCGCGCTCGGCGTCGGGTGGGGGTTGTTCGCGTTCGGACTGGCGGTCCCGCATCGGCTGCACCTCAGCGCGTACTACGAGACGCGTTCGCCGAATCCGGACGCCTCGCGGCTCGAAGCGATCGAGAAGAAGAACCTCGCCGTCGGGCTGTTCGAGGCCGCGACGATGCTCGGGATCATCGTCCTGATGACCGGGTTCCGGCTGGGGGGTTGACGCCGCCGTCGACGAGGGGTCTTAAATCCCTTTAAGAATCGTCGTCGCTCCGACCGTCTCTGCGATCACCCACGCGATAAACAGGAGGTACGCGATCAACAGGACCGCCGACTCTCGCTCCGTGAGCGACAGGTCGGTCCGTAGGGTCGCGAACAACAGCACGGTCGCGACGGTGAGGACGCCGAGCATGGGAACGGCGGTCGAGAAGTTCACGTTGACGCTCCCGACGATCAACACGCCGACCGGAATGGCGACGAGCAGGTCGAACGTGTTCGACCCCAGCACGTTCCCGAGGCTCGTTCCGCCCCGCCCCTCGCGAGCAGTTCGGACGCTCACGAGCGCGTCCGGGAGACTCGTCGCCGCCGCGACGACCGTGATGCCGGCGAGGAACTCCGGGACGCCGAACGTCGCTCCGAGCGACTCCACCGACCCGACCAGCCGCTCGACGGCGACGCCGATAACGAGCAGGCCGACCGCGAGCTTCCCCCACTCGCGGCGGATATCGATGCCCTTCTTGACCCGATCGATCGCCGCGTCGCCGACGTCCTGGTACTGGATGAACAGGTAGAGCCCGTACAGTGCCAACGGGATCGCCGCGACGGGGCGGGTCAGCTCCCCCACGATCGGGTCCGACGAGACGGGGAAGTAGATGACCGCGAGCGAGAAGGTGACGATCAGCGCCGACACCGCGATCATGTAGAACTGCGCCTCCTTGTACACGATCGCGCGGCTGGCCTCGAGGTCATCGGGGGCGCTGAACCCGGAGAGTCCGGGAATCACGAGGATGTTGAATATCGCGGACCCCACGAGCGCGCCAACGCCCATGTCGAAGACCCCGGTGGCCGCGGTGACGACGACGCTCGCGAACTCGGGGAAGCTCGATCCGACGGCGACGACGACCGACCCCTGTACCACCGCCGGCAGCCCGTAGTACCCCGAGAGCGTCTCCGCGGACTCCTCCAGCCAGCCGCTCCCGATCCAGATGGCCCCGGTCGCGACGGCGATCACGGCGACGTGGACGATCGAGGCGTCTGGGAGGATCCCACCGAACATCGGGCTATCTCACGTGTTGCCCGGCGAGCTCCCACAGCCGGTCGGCGATCTCGCCGTCGAGCGCCTCGGGGCGGACGCGCCACTCCCAGTTCCCGTCGAGGGTGCCCGGCTCGTTGAACCGCGAGTCGCTTCCGAGCCCGAGCAGGTCCTGTACCGTCGTCATCGCTAACACCGCGTCGGAGGCCCACACCTCGTCGATTATCTCCCACTCCGTCGGGCTGTCGCCGTCGGCGCCGACGTTGAACCGGAAGCAGTCGCGCTGGCGCTCAGGCAGGCTCTCGAAGTAACCGACCCACGTGTTCGTGTCGTGCGTCGACGTGTACCCGACGACGCCTTCGGGGTAGTGCATCGGCTGGTACTCGTTACCCTCCGCACACCAGTCGGCGTACTGCGGGACGCGCATCCCGGGGAAGCCGAACTCCGCCATCAGCTCGTCCATCGCTTGCTCCTCGAACCCGAGGTCCTCGGCGATGAAGGGCGCCTGCCCCAGTTCGCGCTCGACGGTCTCGAACAGGTCGCGTCCCGGCCCCTCGCGCCACTCGCCGGCGGCCGGGTCGTCGCGGTCGGCCGGGATCGCCCAGTACTTGACGAACCCGAGGAAGTGGTCGAGCCGGGCCACGTCGGCGAGGTCGAACAGCCGCCGGAACCGGGCGATCCACCAGTCGTAGTCGCGCTCGGCGAGCCGGTCCCAGTCGTAGACGGGATTCCCCCAGCGCTGGCCGTTATCGCCCGCGTTCGGCGGGACCCCCGCGACTGCTGCCGGACGGTTCTCGGCGTCGAGCCGGAACGCCTCCGGGTTCGCCCACACGTCCGCGGAGTCGAACGCGACGTAGATCGGCACGTCGCCGACGATCGACACGCCCTCGTCGTCGGCGACCGCCCGGAGGTCGCGCCATTGCCGGTCGAACGTCCACTGGAGGAACTCTCGGAACCGGACCTCCGTCGCGTGTCGCTCGCGGGCCTCGGCGAGCGCATCGTGTTCTCGCGTCCGGAGCGGATCGGGCCAGTCGACCCATGTATCTTCGTCTCTCGCGTCCGAGAGCGCCCGGAACAGCGCGTAGTCGTCGAGCCACGGCTCGCGCTCCCGGAAGGCGTCGAACTCGTCCGGCACTCCGCCGGCTCCCTCATCGTCGAACCGCTCGAACGCGGCCCGTAACAGCGGCTGTTTGTACTCGCGGACCGCTTCGTAGTCGACCCGGTCGTCGGGGAAGTCGGGGATCGGTTCGAGCTCCGATTCGCGGAGCCACCCGTCGTCGACGAGCCCGTCGAGGTCGATCAGGAGGGGGTTACCGGCGAACGCGGAGGGTGACTGGTACGGAGACTCTCCGGCGCCGTCCGTCGTCGGCCCGACCGGGCAGATCTGCCAGTGGCGGACGTCGGCGTCGCCGAGGAAGGAGAGGAACGCCTTCGCCCCGTCGCCGAGGTCACCGATGCCGTGTCTCCCCGGGAGCGAGGTGACGTGACAGAACACACCGCCGGAGCGATCGAGTCGCATGCGTTCCCCTGCGACTCCCACCGACTCAAGCGTTGCGCCCATGCGGTCTCAGAGACCGGGTCACCGTTCGCCCGCTTCGCCGATCTCCTCAGCGTCCCGCGTCTCGGACGACCGCCACGTCGTCGACGCGGATCCGCTCGGTCCCGTCTCCGTCGACGACCACGCAGGGCTCGTCGGTCACGAGATTCCGGTCGTCGTGATCGACGCCGACTGAGACGCTCGCCGGTTCGGGCGCGAAGTTGAGGACGACGACCAGCGATTCCTCGCCGTTGCTCCGCCGGAACGCCACCACGTCGTCGGGGTGAACGTCGCCGGTGGCGACGATGGGTCGCGCCGAGAGATCGCCGCTGGCGACGTGGTACGCCACTCGGTCGAGGTCGCCGTCGGGCCCGAGCGCGGGGTGGCCGGCCCGGACCGCAAGCAGTCGCTCGTAGCGGTCGCGGACCCCTTCTCGGGCGTGCTCCCACGCGATCGCGTCGCGGCGGCCGCGCTGGCCGATCTCCTGGCCCGCGTAGATCATCGGGACGCCCGGCAGCGTGACGATCGCCGCTCCCGCGGCGGCCGCGGCGGCGTCGCCGCACTCGACGCGGTAGCGCGTTTCGTCGTGGTTCTCGATGTACTGGAGGAACTCGGCGTGGTCCGGGAACCCGATCTCGGCGCGCTGGTCGATCGCGTCGAGCAGCGACGTGGCGGGGTCGACGCCCCGGCCGATCTGGCGGAGCTGGAAGTACAGCGTCGCGTCGAAGTGAACGTCGAACATCCCCTCGTGGAAGCCGGGGATGTACGGGATCGTCTCGTCCATCAGCAGGAACTCCCGGTCGATGTCTTTCACGCGGTCGCGGAGTTCGCGCCAGAAGGAGTCGGGCACAGCCCACGCCATGTCGCACCGGAACCCGTCCACGAGCGGGGCCCACTCGTCGATCACGTCGAGGAGGAACCGCCGGACATCGAGGTTCGCGTGGTTCAGGTTCGCGATCAGCTCCCAGTCGAAGTACGTCCCCGGCTCGCCGGAGTCCTGCCACTCGTAGCGGTCGCGGTACGGGGAGTCCGGGTTCCGATAGGCGTCTCGGAACCACTCGTGGTCGCGCGCGGTGTGGTTGGCGACGAAGTCGAACAGCACGCGCATCCCGTGGTCGTGTGCCGTCTCGACGAGCGCCTCGTAGTCGTCGCGGTCGCCGAGGTCCTCGGCCACGTCGAAGAAGTCGGTGATGTTGTACCCGTGCGGCTTCCCGTCGTTTTTCAGGACCGGCGTGAGCCACAGGGTGTCGACGCCCAGGTCGGCGATCTCGGGGATCCGATCGGCGATCGCTTCGAACGTCTTCCCCGTCTCCTCGTCGTCGCCTTCGCCGTCGCTTTCGTCGGCGAACGTCCGGACGTACACCTCGTAGACGGTCGCCTCTTTCGTCCACGTCGGCGGATCGTTGAGCTGCACCGTCTCGAAAGCGGGGCCGTTCGGGCCGTCGATCGGTCCGCCCTCGCCGTCTCCTCGACCCGCGTCGGAATCACTCCGATCGACCGCGACCGCGTCGGCGACGCTGACGCGGGGCTCTGCTCCGGGTTCCGCGGCGACCGCGACCCCGTGGACGCGTAGCCGGTTCGAGACGGCGGGTACGGGAATCCGAAGCTCTCGCCCGTCCTCGCTCGTCTCGAGCGCGCCTCGCGGATTCGTTCGCCCCTCCGCCACCGCGCTCGCGACGTCGCGGTCGTCGACGATGAACGCCACCCGGAGGTCGTCCGCGCCGAGCGAGGAATGAGGGTTGGGTGTCGGCATCGCTTGGACCACGATTTCGGGGTCCCCGTCGTCGTTTTCGCTGTCGACCACGCTCGCGTCCAGCCGCACGCGCGGCTTCCCCACGCCCTCGTCGCCGTGCGGTTCGCCGTAGCTGACCGGTGCGTCCCCGGCGGTGCGGTCGCGGATCGCCGTCCCGCTTCCGCCCTCGACGTCGACGCCCTCGTAGCTCGACGGGAACGCGCGGACGGTCAACAGGTGGTCGTCGTCCGGGGCGTCGAGCCCGATCAGGTAGCGTCCGGGCACGTCGGGGGTGAACTCTGTCACCGGGTCGGTTCCGACGGTCGCCTCGCTGTCTGGCGGGGCGTCGACGACGTACCACTCGTAGGATCCGCTCGGGTCCGGATCTCGCGGCGCAAGCTCCGTGGTCTCGCCGGTCGCGAGGAATCGCGGGGGTCCGGGATGGTGCATATCACCCTCATCGGTGCCCGGGGTCTTCGTTGTTGCTCCTCGGCGAGCCGCGCCGGACGCCGCCGACTGCGTCGGGACGCACGTCACCGAGGGCGGACGGCGTCGTTCGTCAAGGCTTTTACGCCGGAAATCACAGAGAACCTATGCGACTGCGAACCGCTCTCACAGAACACGAACGTCGACGCGGCGAGCGCTACCCCGCGGAGCGTCCCACCACTGCCGGCGCGTTCACGGGCGACGACGGTCGGCTGGTCCACGTCGGAGCGAACGGGACCGTTCACGACTGTTCGTACTCTCTGTCCGGGGTCGGCGGTGCCGACCGGCTCCGCATGGGCATCACCGCCGGGCGGGGCGTCCGCTGGTTCGACGACCTGACCACGACCCGACAGCACTACGACGGCAATACTCCCCTCGTCGAGACGGAGTACGACGCCGGCCGCTACACCATCCACCAGTTTGACCTCGTCGTGAGCGACACCCACCTCACGCACGTCGAACTGCGCGGCGCCCCGCCCGCGGGCGCTGAGCTCGTCGCGGCCTGCGCGTTCTCGCCCGACATGGTCGAGGGGCGCGTCGGCAACCTCGTCCACGAGGAGGCCGGCCCCCAGTCGGGAAGCGTCGTCGAGGTGTACCACCGGACCGAACACGACTTCCTCACCGCGTCCACTGGCCTGTCGGCCGCGCACGGCCAGCGGCTCCGCACCATCTCCGAGCTGCTCGGCGAGAACGGCGAGGGGTTCCCCCACCGCGGCGAGATCGACCAGCGCGAGGACTCCCGGCTCACCCCCGACGTGGTCGTCCGCGCGCCGTTCGAGCGCGACGGTCGGACCGAGCGCGTCACGCTCGCGAGCCGTGCGATCCTCGACAGGCGGGAGACCCGCGAGACGGTCGACGACGCCAAGGACGCGATCTCGGACGGTCCGGACCGCCAGCGCCGAATCGACGAGCTGTCACGGATCGCGACCGCGTACCCCGAGGCCGACGACCTCCGCGACGCCGCCGAAGGGCGGGACCCGACCCTTCCCGAGGACGTGCCCCGTCGGTCAGTGGTCGCCGGGGACCTCCGCACGCTCGACTTACTCAGCGCGGAGTCCGGCGCGCGGATCGCCGCCCCCGAGTTCGACCCCTTCTACTCCACGTCAGGCGGCTACGGCTACACGTGGTTCCGCGACGAGGCGGAGACGTCACTGGCCCTGCTCGGCGCGAGCGACGAGCTCGGCTTGGACGCCGACGAGGAGCTGCTCGCGACGGCCTCCTTCTTCTGTCGCACGCAGGACGCGGACGGCTCGTGGCCCCACCGGGTGTGGGCCGACTCCGGCAAGGTCGCCCCGGGGTGGGCGAACGCCCGGATCGAGGGCGCGAACGGCACCGCGGGCCCGAACGACCAACTCGATCAGGCCGCGTCCGTCGTCGCCTTCCTCGCCCGGCTCCGCCGGACCACGGAGCTCCCCCCGGAGTGGCGCGACCGCGTCGACGACGCCGTCACGGACGCGCTCGCGTTCCTCCGTGAGACGACCGAAAACGACGGGCTCCCCCGGCGGTGTCAGAACTGCTGGGAGAACGCGCTCGGTCGGTTCACCCACACCGGCGCGACGTATCTCCGCGCGTTCGCCGCCGTGGCGCGCGCTCCCCTCCCCGACGACGTGCGTTCCGACGCGACCGACGCGGCCGACGCCGCCCTCGTCGGCCTGCACAATCGATGGAACCCGGACACGGAGCGGTTCCCACAGCGCGCGAGCGCTGAGAGCCGCGACGACCGGTCGGACGCCAGCACGTTCGCGCTCGCGAGCGCCGCGACCGAGTACGCCGCGCTACGCGACGAGCGCGAGGTGCGCGGTGAGGCCGACGCCGACGACTCAGTCGCGGTCGATTTCGACGCGTTCCTCGACCGCGTGACGACGCACGTGTTGACGACGATCGAGGATCTGCACCGCGAGACGGCCGACGTGGAGGGCCTCGTCAGATTCACCGGCGACGACTGGCGCACCGCCGAGCAGGGCGCCGCGAAGGTGTGGTCGATCGCGACGCTGTGGGGATCGACGGCGGCCGCCGAACTCGGCGGCCTCGTCGCACAGCGCGGCGGGGACGCCAGCGCGTTGTTCAGTGCTGCGCGTGATCTCTACGCGCTGTGTGACCCGGACGGGCCGTTCGTCAACGATGCCGGGCTCATCGCCGAGCAGGTGTTCGACGACGGCGAGCTCGACGGCGCGACGCCGATCGCGTGGTCGCACGCCCTCCGGATCGACGCGACGGTGACGCTGGCGAGACACGGGGCGCTCCCGGTCCCGCACGACGAGCCGCAGGGGCCGGACGAGGCGCCCCACTGGACGACCGGTCGGAAGTTCGGCGTCGGCACCCCCGCAGACCACAAGGCCGACGACTCGGTGCCGATCTGGTTCACGCTGACCGAAGGGGCGCTCACGGAGGCGCGGTTCCCGCGGATCGACGTGATGAACGTCCGGACGTTCGACTTCCTCGTCGCCGATCCTGAGACGGGATACACGGTCCGGACCTTCGACGAGACGAGCCACGTGACGACCACTGAGACGGTCGAGCGAACCACGGAACCGACCGTCGATGACGCCCTCGCCTACACCCAGACGATCCGCGAGACCGGCGACGGCCACGGCCACCGTTGGAGCCTCACCGTCGAGTACGCGGTCGACACCGAGGGCGACGCGATCCTCGCCGACGTGACGTTCGAGGGGGGTCGGGAGTACGACGTGTACGCCGTGGTCGACACGACGGTCACGAACGTCGGAACGAACGACCGGGGTGACCGCGTCGACGACTCGGACGGCTACCACCTGCTCGCGCGCAACAACGACGCGGCCGAACGCGCTCCGGGAAAGCTCGTCGACGACGACGGCGAGTCCTTCGAGGTCGCGCTCGCGCTCACGAGCGAGAGTCAGTTCGAGTGGGCGAGCACGCTGTTGGCCGGCGGCCATGAGGCCAAGCGCTTGTTCAGCGATGGCGAGCGCGGCCCCGGTCTGACGGAGGCCAGCGGCAACGTCACGCTCGCCGGACTCGTCGGCAGCGGAACGGCGGTCTCAGAGACGGTCGCGCTCGGGTTCGCCGAGAAGGCTGACGCCGAGTCCGCGCTCAACGAAGCGAAAAGCGCACTCTCACGCGGGTTCGCTGACGTCTGCGACTCGTACGTCGAGACGTGGCGCGAGTGGCTCGCGGACCGGGAGTTCCCGGCCTCCGTGACCGGCGACGCGGACTTGGAGACGCAGTACCGGTTCGCGCTGATGACGCTCGCGGCCGTCGAGGACAAGCGGCACGACGGCGCCGGGATCGCCAGCCCGTCCGTGCCGTGGGGCGAGACGGAGTACGCCGCGGAGGACCGGGGGTACGGCTACAACTTCGTTTGGTCGCGAGACCTGTATCAGGTGTTTACCGCGCTCATCGAGGTCGGTGAGGTCGACCGCGGCGCCGAGGCGCTCGCGTACCTGTACAACACCCAGCAGGACGACGACGGGTTCCTCCCGCAGAACACCTACATCGACGGGCGCACGCGATGGGGCGGCGAGCAGATGGACAACATCGCCTTCCCGTCGGTGATGGCGTGGCAGCTGTACGAACACGGGGCGACGCCCGCGGACGCCGATTACACCTACGACCAAGTCCGACGCTCGCTCGGGTACATCGCCGCCAACGGCCCGGAGACGGCTCAAGAGCGCTGGGAGGAGGAGGCGGGATACTCGCCGTCGAGCATCGCCGCCGAGATCGCGGGGCTCTGTTGCGGGGCCGCGCTCGCAGTCGCCGAGGCCGAGCGGATCGAGGCGGGTGACGCCTCCGCCGAGGAGTCGCCCGCCTCGCTCCGCGCCGACGCGCTCGCGTGGCTCGCGCTCGCCGACGACTGGACGAGCCGCGTCGAAAGCTGGTGCGCGACGGACACGGGCACCGAGCGACACAGCGAGACGCCCTACTACGTGCGGATCACGGCCGACGCGGATCCGGAGTCGGGACGCCCCCGAACGATCGCCAACGACGGTCCGACGTACGACGAGCGGGAGATCGTCGACGGCGGCTTCCTCGAACTGGTCCGACTCGGCGTGAAGCCCGCCGACGACGACGCGATCCGTAACTCCGTGTCGGTCGTCGACGACTCGATCCGCGTCGACACCCCGTACGGCCCCGGCTGGTACCGGTACGTCGGCGACTCGTACGGCGAACTCGCGCGCGGCGACCCCGGCGCCCCGTGGGCCGGGACCGGAGACGGCCGCGGACGCCTGTGGCCGATATTCACCGGCGAGCGCGGCGAGTACGAGCTCCGCGCTCGCGCCGACGGCCCCGACGCCTTCGGCGGCACCGACGAGGACGCGCTCGAACCCGGCGCCCTCTTGGAGACGATGGCCGGCTTCGGCAACTCCGGGCGGATGCTCCCCGAGCAGGTGTGGGACCGCGAACACCCGACCAAGTACGGCTGGGAGTTCGGCGAGGGAACCGGGGGGGCCACCCCGCTCGCGTGGTCGATGGCGGGATTCATCCGGCTCGCGCACGGCGTCGACGCCGGCGAACCGGTCGAGACGCCCACGGTCGTTCGCGACCGCTACGTCGAGCGCGACCGGTCGGCAACGCCGGAGTTGACGGCGACCGCGGCGTACGTCGACGACGAGCTCGTCGTCGACGGCGAGACCACCGGCGACACGGTCGCGGTGTTCACGGCAGACGGGTCCACGCTCGCGACGACGGCGGACGGCGAGTACGAGGTCACCCTCGATCCCGCGCCCGACGCGACGACGGTCGTCGTCGCCGCCGCGAACACCGGCGCCG
The DNA here is from genome assembly GCF_051194165.1 of Halorubrum shenae. NCBI lineage: Archaea > Methanobacteriati > Methanobacteriota > Halobacteria > Halobacteriales > Haloferacaceae > Halorubrum > Halorubrum shenae. The sequence goes on from NZ_JBLZNI010000010.1 coordinate 31,083, forward strand.
CGACGGACGGCGAATCGGACGACGCCGACGCGACCCTCGACGAGTTCGCGGGCGCCGGCACGGCGGTCGAACGAATTCGGCTGTAGCTGAGAGCGGTTTTTACGTGATCGAGTGGTGTCGCTGTCGGCTTTTTATCGGCGATCGACGACCCTGCGGTGACGACCTCCAAATCCCAGCCGCGAGGCGGGCGCACGCTCGTTGCGCTCCTCGCTCGCGTTGCTCGCTGCGGTGCTTACGTCGCCTGCGCCCGCCTCACGGCTGCCCCTTTGAGTCCCGCCCCGCAACCGTACCTCACGCCTCCCCAACCTCGTCGCCGGACTGCGTCCGGCTGCAAGCGAGAGCTCCGCTCTCGCCCTGTCGCTGGCGCGGACGCGCCAGCGACTCCCTCGCGCGCGCTCCTCGCGGGCCTGCGGCCCGCTCAGAGGCACGCGCCACTGCCAGTTCTTTATAAGCGATGGTCGGCGCCGCTCACGGGATTTTACATCGACGGGCTGCAACGCTCGCATCCGCTATCGATTACCGCTAGGGCTGTGTTGACCGCAGCGGGGTCAGAAGATCGCATCGACGGAGGATTTCGACAGGACGGTTGACACGGAGATCGCTCACCCGAGCGCGGCCACGTCGATTTCGACGGTGTCAACGTCTCCGTCACCCCCGCCAGCGTCGAGTTCGACGCTGTCGACCACCGACTCTCGAACCGCCTCGCGCCACGACTCGACGGACTCGGTGTGTCGCTTCCGGCGGGTGTCGACGTCGGTGTCCGGATGGTCCGCGGTCGTCTCGTCGACCTCCGGGTACGGGGGAACCTCCGAGACGAGGTCGCGCGGATCGACGTGGATCGGGGCGGGGTCGTCGTCGGTGTCTGTCTCCGCACCCGCGTCCGTCTCCCCGACCGACCCGAGACTGTGCAAGCGGGCCCGCATTCGCCCTGAAAAGGGCGGCGTCACGCGGAGCACGACCTCACGATCGCTCCGGAGCGTCGCCTCCAGCGCGGTCGCCACGTCGTCGCGGTGGACCGCGATCGATCGGATCCGGCCGGGATCGCCCGACTCGGACGGGTCGTCGTCAGTCATCGCCCGCCGACCACTCGGCGTCCGAGAGGGTGCGTTGGACCGCCTCTTCGCCGACTGCACCGGCGAGGTGTTCGAAGCCGGCGCGGACGCCGCGGTCTTTCGCGTTCGCCACCAGCCGCGAGACGATGAACTCCGGCGTCGACTTTCCGACCGTGCCGAACCGCGGCTGGTAGTCGACCCGGAGGTCCAGGTCGTTCGTGAGCCCCTCGGCGAAGATACCGTCGATCCGGGCGGGCTCCGGGAGCGGGCTCAAGTCGGCCGCGAGGTGGGTGACGTAGATGCCCAACGCACCTCGGTCCACGGTGAGCGTGACGAGCCCGTTTAAGAGGTCGGCGGCGCGGCCGGGCTCCGTGATCGCCTCGAACTCGTCGACGAGCATCAGGGTCCGACCGTCCGCGACCAGCGGCGGCACGACCGACTTCAGCGTCGACTCCAACACCCCGGCGTTAAAGGAGGCGTGCCGGCGGTGGAACACGATCCGGTCGAACGCGCCGACTTCGGCCTCCTCGGCCGGCACCGGGAGCCCCATCGAGGCCAGCAGCGCTACCGCGCAGAGCGTCTCCAACAGGGTGGTCTTCCCGCCGGAGTTCGCCCCCGTGAGCACGCTCACGCGGTCGCCGGTCGGCGGCGACTCGGCGTTCGCCACGCCGGACTCGTCGGCGAGCGAGTGCGATCCGATCGCGTACGACACCGGTTGGACGTCGCCGTCGAGAAAGAGGTTTCTGGCGTTTCGCACGGCGACGCCGTCGTCGACGAGGGTCGGTCGAGTTAGGCCATGAGCGACCGCGAACCGCGCGAGCGACAGCAGGAACGCGGCGTCCGAGACGGCCGAGACCGCCCTCGCAACGGTGCCGGTCGCCTCGTCATCTGATCCGTCCTCCCCGCTTGCGCCCCGCATCCCGCCAATCCGCTCGCGGATGTCGGCGGTGACGGTCTCCTCGCGCTCCGCGACCGACTCCTCGAGTTCCGTTACCAGATCGCGGAGCGTGGCGGAGACGAAGTCGGCGGCGTCGAGCGCGTCGTCCGGCGCGACCGACCGAACCGTCGCCGGGTCGACGCCCGTCTCGCGCGCGACGTGGTCTATCGTCGCCGCCTTCAGCGCCTCGAAGTCGCGCAAGGAGCCGTCTCGCACCGCGTCGAGCACGTCGAAGGCGGAGTTCGCGAGATCGCTGGCGGCGTCGAGCTGCTCGCGCCGCCGGTCTAGTTCGTCGTCCGCACCGCTCGCGACCTCGATGTCTCCGTCGCCACCGCCGCCCGTCGGGTCGATCGCGCCACGCACGTCCGCGAGGGCGTCGGCGGCGTCCAGCAGAGCGTCCCCGTCGAGCGTTCCGATGTCCTCGAACGGCCCGCTCGTGAGGCCTGCCTCGCGCAGTGCGACGGCTGTCTCGACGGCCGCGAGATCCGACCCCTCGGCCGCGTCGTACGCGTCGAACGCTTCGATCACCCGCTCGCGGTCGGCCTCGGCCAGCCCCTCCCACGCGTCGCGAGCGGTGACCACCTCGTCGAGGCGGGATTCGACCGCGGCTCGATCTGCGAGGGGCGTCAACACCCGGATCCGGTCCGCGGCGTGAGCCGTTAGCGCGTGACCGGCCGCCAGCGAGAGCAGGTCGTCGTACACCGATCGGGTGTCCCCCGTCGCGAGGACGTCCATGCCGGCCTCGCCGTTGGCCCGGCGGAGGATTCGCGTCGCCCGGCCGCGGTGGAGTCCGGCGTCGACGAGCGCCCGGACGTCGGCCGCCTCGATCGCCTCGATCGCCCGCGAGGTTCCCAGCGCCGAGACGAGCTGCTCGCTCGTCTTCGGGCCGATCCCCCAGTAGTCCTCGAGTCGCATACGTCGTGGTGTCGCCCCGGCATCTTGGCGTTTTCGTCGTTGCCGTCACCGATCCCGTTCGAGCACGGCCGCACCCGAGATTTTCGACCCGTGCCGGGCACGGCAGCGTTCATCCCGCTCCGGGGCGTACCGGTTCCACATGGCGACGGAAATCGCGGACGGCGTTTGGCGGTTCGACTGCCGCGGGGTCAACGCGTACCTCGTCTTCGACGACGTCCCGACGCTCGTCGACGCCGGGACGCCGTGGGACGAAGCGACGATCCGGTCCGGCATCGACGAGGCCGGCCTCGAAGTCGGCGATATCGGGCGAGTGCTGCTCACCCATTACGACCTCGACCACGTTGGGACGCTGGCGGCGCTGGCACCCGACCTCGACGCGACCGTTCACGCGTACGGCTTCGACGCGACGTTACTTCGAGGAACGCGGAGCCCGCCGCTCCGGAATCATAAGGGCCTGATCCAGCGGCTCGGCGCACTGGTCGCGGAGTCACCGGACGTCGATGTCGTCGGCGTCGCGGACGGCGAGACGCTCGGCTCGTTCACCGCGTACCACACGCCCGGCCACACGCCGGGCCACGTCGCGTACGTCAGCGAGGAACTGGGCGTCGGGCTCCTCGGCGATCTCGTCTCCGAGTCGGACGGGGAGCTGACCCCCTCCGGGTGGCTGATCAGCTACGACACCGACGCGGTCGAGACGAGCGTGCGCGGACTCGCGGAACACGCGCCCCCCTTCGACGTCGCCTGCGTCGGACACGGCGACCCGCTCGCGACCGGTGGCGCCGAGGCGCTGGCGCGGCTGGCCGCGCGGCTGTGACCGCGTTCACCGCGACTGCCGGTAGATCAAGTTCCGCTGGATGTCGTTTGCGCCCTCGTAGATCACCGGAATACGCACGTCGCGGTAGACGCGAGCGATCCGGCGGTCGGTGAGGATCGAGCGGCCGCCGTGGAGCTTCATCCCCTTCTCGGCGCAGTCGGTGGCGACCTCAGTCGACTTGGTCTTTGCGAGCGCGGCCCAGTAGCCGGCGTTGTCGTTGTCGGCGACCTTCTCGCAGGCGCGCCAGTTGAGCGCGCGGGCCGATTCGAACCCGATCCGCATATCCGAGAGGGTGTGTTGGACCGCCTGGAACTCGTTGACGGTGCGGCCGAAGGCGTTGCGTCCGTGGACGAACTCCTCCGCCTCCTCGATGGCGGCGGCGGCGAGCCCGAGCCCGTGCCCGCCGACGATGACCCGGCCGTGGTTGAAGAAGTCCGCGAGGACGTAGAAGCCGCCGCCCTCGCTGCCGACGACGTTCTCCTCGGGGACGAAGCAGTCCTCGAAGACGATGTGGCCCTGCTTGGAGGCGCGCATCCCCATCTTCTCCGGGATGTGTTCCGCCTCGTAGCCGTCGGAGTCGGTCTCGACGATGAACAGCGTGTAGTTGGAGTAGCGGTCGTCGCTCTCGCCGGTCTTGGCGTAGACGGTGAGCCAGTCGGCCTCGACCGCGTTGCCGACCCAGTACTTCTCGCCGGTGAGCTCGTAGCCGCCCTCGACCGTCTCGGCTTTCGTCGTCATCCCCGCGAGGTCGGAGCCGGTCTCGGGCTCCGAGACGGCGAGCCCCGATATCTGATCGTTTTCGGCGACGGGCCGGAGGTACTCCTCCTTCTGTTCGTCGGTACCGTACTGCTCGACCATCTCGGCGCCGAAGCTCGCGAGTTGGAGCGTGAGCGCGATGCCGGCGTCGGCGCGGTAGAACTCCTCCGCGATCGCGAGCACCTGCGCGAGGTCGAATCCCTTTCCGCCGTACTCCTCGCCGATGTCCTGTGCGATGAGCCCGGCGTCCATTCCGGCCTCCAGCACCTCCCACGGATACTCGCCGGAGTCGTAGTACGCCTCGGCGTTCGGCGCGATGTACTCGTCGGCGAACTCGCGGGCCTCCATCTTCACGTCCCTCGCATGCTCCGGAACGACGCTGTCGTCGAGCAGATCCATAGGTTACGTGTGGACTCCGTGGTCAAAACGTTCGTGGAACAATGACAAACACCGGGGTGGTTTATAAACTACGAGAAGGGGACGTCAGCTATCGCCGGTGTCGCTCGCCGGCTCATCGTCGAAATCTTCCGTCTCTGGACCGTCGTTGGAGTCTGCCGTCCCGTCGTCCTCGGAGCGCTCGGCCGCCTCCTCATCAGTTTCCGTGTCGTCAGGACGGTCTTCATCGCCTTCGACGCCGTCGTCATCGCCGTCTTCGCCTTCGCTGTCGCCCTCCTCTCCGTCTCCGTTCTCGACGTCCTCGTCCGACGATGCGTCCGCTGTCGACGGATCGTCCGTCTCGGTCGACTCGCTTCGCTCGGCCGGCTCAGTCGGCTCGGCCGGCTCGAACCCAGCCGTCTCTAAGTTGGCGTCGCCGTCGTCGCGCGGATCGTGTCCGCGCTCCTCGAGGATCTCACGCACTGCTTCCCGATCGACGGTTCCCGACACGGTTCGGGGAAGCTCGTCGATATAGGCGACGGCTTTCGGGATCTTGAACCCCGCAAGCCGGTCTCTGCAAAACGCCATGAGGTGTTCGTCGTCGATGACGGACGCCGAGTCGCTCTCGGCCGGTTCCTCCTCTGGGGGCTCGCTGCCCGTCTCCTCGCTGCCCGTCTCCTCGCTGCCAGCGCTTTGATCTCCCGTCTCTCCGTTGTTCGCCTCGGCGCCGTCTCCGTCTTCAGCGTCGACCGCACCTTCGTCTCCGGCGTCACCTTCGTCTCCGCTCGCCACACCGTCTCGAAACTGGTCGCCGACCGCGAGCAGCGCTGAGACGCGCTCGCCCCATAGTTCGTCGTCGAGCCCGATGACGGCGGCCTCTTCGATCGACGGGAACCCTCGGAGCACGTCCACCACCTCGCCGGGCTCGACATTCTCGCCGCCGCTGACGATCCGATCGTCGAGACGGTTAAGCACGTAGAGGAACCCCTCGTCGTCGAAGCGACCCGCGTCGCCGGTGTGGAGACCGTACGGCCCGAACTCCGAGCGATCGAGGGCGCCGGCGTCCCGTTCGTCTCCGTCCCGTTCGTCTCCGTCGGGTTCGTCCCCTCCGGCGATGTATCCGGGCGTCACCGTCGGGCCGTCGACGACGATCTCACCGGTCTCCCCGCCTTCGACCGGCGTTCCGTCCTCGTCGACGATCGTCACGTCGGTCCCGAACAGGGTTCGACCGACGGTTCCGAGTCGGTTCCTCGTCTGTCGAGGTGGCGCTGTCGCGATCTGCGAGGCTGCCTCGGTCATCCCGTAGGTCGGGTACACCGGGACCGAGTAGTCGCGGCAGCGCTCGATCAGCTCGTCCGAGGCGGGTGCCCCGCCGAGCAACACCACTCGGAGCGTGTCCGAGAGGGTCCCTCGCCTGTCGAGCATCCGCTTGAGCATCGTGGGGACCAACGAGACCCCGGTCACGTCGTAGGTGTCGATGTCGTCGGCGGTGCCGCCCGGGTCGAACCCCTCGCGGAGCACGAGCGTCGTCCCGTACAGCGCGGATCGGTACACCGGGGCGAGCCCGCCCATGTGGTGGAGCGACAGCGTCACCAGCCACCGGTCCTCGTGTTCGACACCGAGCCGGAACGCGGAGGCGACGGCCGAACTGTACACGTTGCCCGCGGTGAGTGGTACCGGCTTCGGATCGCCTGTTGTCCCCGAGGTGAACAGGATACAGAGGGTGTCCGAATCGGCCCATTCCGGCGGATCGACCGGTTCCGGGTCGACGCTGTGTACCGCCGTAACGTCTTTTCTAATCGGGTCGTCGACGGAGAACACCGGGACGTCGAAGGCGTCGTCGCATTGCTCAACGGCCCCGAGCGCGGCGTCCTCCGTCGGCTCCGCGCACACCACCGCGTCGAGGTCAGCCCGATCGACGCGCTCGGCGAGCTCGCGCTCAGTGAGCTCCTGTCCCAGCGGGACAAACGTCGCCCCGATCCGCATCGCCGCGTGGACGAGCCCGACGGTGCCGACGTACGGCGGCGTGAGAACGCCGACCCTGTCGTCCGTCTCGATCCCGTGAGCGACGAGCCGACCGGCGGTCTCGTCGACCAATCGGTCGAGGTCGGTGTATGTCCACGCTTCCCCGTCCTCGGCTCGTATCAGCGCGGTGTGATCAGGCGAGGAGGCGACGCGGTGTGACAGCCAGTCTCTCATTATGGTCACCGTGCTCCCGGGCGTCGCTTACTCATCCGCAGGCTGGCGCACCGTCAGTACCGGTACGTCCGAGGTCCGAACGACCCGCTCCGTGACGCTGCCGAGCAGGTAGCGGTCCAGTCCCTTCCGGCCGTGGGTTCCCATCACAATGACGTCGATGTCCGTTTCGTCCACGTAGTCGCGGATCGACTGGTAGGCGGTGCCCGTGGTTACTACTGTCTCGCAGTCGACTCCCGCGGCATCGGCGGCGTCGGCGACGCGATCCGTCGCCTCTCGCCCTTCGGATTCGAGCGCCTCGACGACGACTTCGGCGCCCGCTTCGAGCGTCGAGTACGCCGCGCCGTCGACGACGTAGAGGGCGTGCAGGCGCGCGTCGTAGTGTCGTGCGAGGTCGATCGCGTGCTCGATCGCGGCGTCCGACGCCGGACTGCCGTCGGTCGGCACGAGGATCTGGGAGTACATCTCGTCACAAGCTACGCTCGGTGTCGATTAAAAACCCGATCACGGAAGACTGTCCTCGGTACCGGCCCTACCGAAAGCCCATCGCTTCGATCTGCTCTTGATACCGGTTGCGGATGGTCACCTCGGTGACCTGTGCGACGTCGGCGACCTCGCGCTGCGTCTTCTTCTCGTTACAGAGGAGCGACGCGGCGTAGATGGCTGCCGCGGCGAACCCAGTAGGCGACTTCCCGGAGAGGAGCCCCTGCTCGGCGGAGACGTCAATGATCTCCGTCGCCTTCGACTGGACCTCCTCGCTCAGTTCGAGCGCCGACGCGAACCGCGGGACGAACTGCTTCGGGTCGACCGGCTTCAGCTCTAAGCCGAGCTCTTGAGAGATGTAGCGGTACGTCCGACCGATCTCCTTTTGCGGGACCCGCGAGACATCGGCAACCTCATCGAGCGACCGGGGGATTCCCTCCTGTCGGCAGGCCGCGTAGAGGGCGGCGGTGGAGACGCCCTCGATCGATCGCCCGCGGATCAGATCCTCGTTGAGCGCGCGCCGATAAATGACCGATGCGACCTCGCGTACCGACCGCGGGACGCCGAGCGCGCTGGCCATGCGGTCGATCTCGGAGAGCGCAAACTGGAGGTTGCGCTCGCCGGCGTCCTTCGTCCGAATCCGCTCCTGCCACTTGCGCAGCCGGTGCATCTGCGACCGCTTCTCGGAGGAGAGCGACCGGCCGTACGCGTCCTTGTCCTTCCAGTCGATCGTCGTCGTCAGCCCCTTGTCGTGCATCGTCTCGGTGATGGGGGCGCCGACGCGCGACTTCGACTGCCGCTCCGAGTGGTTGAACGCCCGCCACTCCGGGCCGCGGTCGATGTTCCGTTCGTCCAGCACCAGGCCGCAGTCCTCGCAGACGAGCTCTTGGTCTGCGTCGGTAACGATCTCGGTCGAATCGCACTCCGGACATGAGAGCGTTTCTTCGTCCGATTCTTGCTCAGTCTCCCGCTCTTGTTGGCGCTGGCGGCTCGGACGTTCCATTATAAGGTTTCTGGTTATTGCCGTATTTAAATCTTTGTCCGGAACCGCAGATCAATGCTATCAATTCTCTCTGCGAAACCCGCACTAAAAGGGCTCTCTAGCGGCTATACGGGCGATTCAACCGTCAGTATTCTTCTCGTTGACCTCTGGAGTTGGTCCCGGTTCATTGTCGAAGTAAACACGAAACGTGACTGCTTAGATATTACTACTATACATTTAACAAATCTTTTGTATTACTAATACATATGACGGCGTATGAGCACGACACAGTCCGACGGGTTCGAAGCCGCGCTCCGCGGCTGTCGCCCGGCCGAGATCGACCCGATCGTCGTCGACGCCGCCGACCTCGAAAGCACCGCGCCCGAACACCTCCGCGACCTGAAAGCCGAGTTCTCCGCCCGCGGCTACCAGCCCGCCACCCTCTCCGTTTCGGCCCGATTCGACGGCGGCGACACCCTCGCCACCCAGCGCGAGGCCGACCGGCTCCGGGAGTTCGTTCGCGCCGCGTCGTTCCTCGGTGCCGGGCGGATCGAGGTTCGACTCGACGACGTCATCGATCAAGACGCCGCCGAGCCGGCGCTGTCGGCGCTCGCCGAACGCGCGCGCCGCGAGGGCGTCGAACTCGTCCGCGTCGACGACGGCTCGGTCGCCGCCTGAGTCGATGGCGTCGAAGCGCTCGCTTGCCACCAAACTCGGCGTGGTCGCCGGCTTCGAGGCCCCCAGCGCGGCCCTCGAACAGTATCCGACGCCCCCCGATCTGGCGGCACACGTCGTCCACCTCGCCGACCTCCACGGCGACATCGATGGTCGGACCGTCCTCGACCTGGGCACTGGGACCGGGATGCTCGCGCTGGCGGCCGCCCTCCGCGGTCCCGCGCGCGTGTTCGGGATCGAGATCGATCGCGACGCGCTCTCGACCGCGACCGAAAACGAGCGACGCGTCGCCGCGAGCGCGCCCGTCCACTGGCTCCACGGCGACGCGACGCGGCTCCCGATCGACGTGCCCGACCCAGTGACCGTCGTCATGAACCCGCCGTTCGGCGCGCAGGACGGGAATCGGAACGCCGACCGCGGGTTTCTTGCGACCGCGAGCCGCGTCGCGGCCGTCTCCTACTCGGTCCACAACGTCGGGAGCCGCGACTTCGTCGAGGCGTTCGCGGCCGACAACGGCGGCGAGGTCACCCACGCGTTCGCCGCCGACTTCGCTATCGAGGCGCAGTTCGACCACCACACCGATTCCTCCAGAGACATCGACGCCGAAGTGTATCGGATCGAGTGGGCCTGACGACGCCGGCTCTCAACACGACCGGAGGCGAGTACCGTCCTCTTCGGAGACGGCCCGCCGCGGATCAGGTCTCGGCAAGCGCCGTCGCGATTTCCTCGACGAGCGTTGGATCGTTCGTCCAAAACCCAGCGTAGTCCTCCGAGTGCTCTCTGGCGACCAGCCCGCAGGCTTGGCTGTCCGTGGGTCCGCCGTCGTAAGCGAGCGCCCAGTGAGGTTCCAACCGCTCGACGTCTTCGGTGTGATACGTGAGTCCGCCTATCTTCGGCGGGGTCCAGTCGTCGAGGCCGTAAATGTGGATATCGAGATCTGTCTCGGTCGCGAGTGTTCGATAGACCGCCGTCTGCGATCTGAACGTCGAGAGGGTCTGGAAACTCACGCGTAGCGTTCCCTCCCCCACGCGATAGGCCCGATCTTCGATCTCCCGGCTCACCGCGAGGAGTTCGCGGCGGTTCATCCCGGACACGAGCGTCTTCTCGAGGACGTCAAAGAGCGCCCGGTAGCCATCGGAAATCCCGTCTCTGTCGCCAGGGTGGCGGATCGGCGGCGTAAGCAGCCCTTCGATCGCATCGACTCCGATAACGCCCACGACCTCGCCGTCAGTTCTGACTTCCATGAACGGGTCTGGACCACCGGATGGAAGCGAGCGAGACTCAACGGCGACACCGTGGTCTACGAGCCACGCTTCGATGTCGGGGCGGTCACTACGCCGGTAGACGGTACACTGATGCTCCCGGTGTCGGATCTCGGCGATCAGCGAGTCGAGCATTCTTACGACTATTCACCGGGTTCCGCCTCGATACTCTGCCGAATAATCGTGGTGACTCGCGGGTGCAGCGATGCGATCTGGACGGATCCGTCGGACGGATCGTAGTCGATCAGTTCTGCCTCGGCGAGTCGGGGCAAGTGATTGTGAACCAGACTGAGGCGAATGTCCGACCGATCCGCTGTCGTGTGCATCGTTCCGGTGGTCGTCGCTTGCCACCCGCTAAGGACGGTCGCGAGTTCATCGACCGTGCTTTCCTTCTCCGCCAGCAAATAGTAGAGGAGGCGTCGACGCGGGGGCGGAGCCAGCGCCCGATAGAACTGCTCATGGGCTAACCGCGGCGGTAACTCTCCCTCTGCCACTTGGTTGTCTTCATACCGGTCCTTCTGTGAATCCACAATGAGTTACAGTACGGCAAACTATCATTAATATACATTTTGAAGCTTCCATTACATGAGAATAACCCCACTTTTTAAATGCCCAGTCGGCAGGCACGGGTTCGCAACGAGATCGTTCTCACCGGATACGCCCGTTTTGCCCGCCAAAACCGCCGGAATATCTCTTTGTCTCGACGGATATCCCATGAGTCAGTTCGTGGCCTTCACCGATCGACCGCTTCGGACGCGGAGCTGGCCGAAAGCCGGCGTTCACCGGAACGACGCCATCTCACTGCCGCCCCTCGTACCGCTCCCGCTGTGCGATCCGCACCCGCGTCTCCCCGCGTTCAGCGAACACCGCATCGTTCTCCCGGACGAACGTGACTCCCCGCAGCGTCACCGACTCGTTCGCGGCCGGGATCGGGGCGGTCTCGGCCCCTTTACCCCTATCGTCGACGCGCAGTTCGAACCCGCCCTCGACGGCGGCGACCGTGACGTTCCGGCCGTCGATCCGGGGTTCGGCCCGCACCGGCTCGCTCGTGAACAGCGTCGAGCGCGTCTCGTCGCGCACGGCGTCGACCCGGTAGGTCGGACCGCCGTTCGCCGCCACCCAGCCGGTGCGCTCGACCCAGACGGTCTCGCGCCAGCCCGTCCCGCCCACGTCGACCGCGCGGTACCCCCAGAAGGCGAGGTTCCCCGTCGAGACCGCCGTGGTCCAGATCTCCCGGTCGGCGTTCGCCACGATCACCCCGGAGGTGTTGACGGTCGTCGACCGGCCGAACGCCTCCACGTCGACGACGCTCACCACTCGGTCCTCGACGTTCTCGGCGTAGGTCACCTGGTATCCCGACACTTCGATCGGGTCGCCCGGGAGGTCGTCGTCGTCGACGGCGGTGAGGTTCGGGGCGATCCCGGGGCCGGCCACGACCGCCAGCGCCGAGACGAGCAGCAGCAGGCCGACCGCCGCGGGCGTGGCGGATCGGACGCCCTCGCGGATCGTCTCGGGAGCAGCGACCGCCAGATCCGGGCGAAACGGCTCGTCCCGTCCGGCGACCGCGAGCGCGACGATCGCCGCGAGGACCGCGAGCAGCCCGAGTCCGACCGCGCGGTACAGTTCGTATCGCTCGTTCCCGAGGTACCAGTAGACGGCCCAGAGCCGGCGAGAGGCCCCGAACAACAGAACTGCGCCGAACGCGACCAGTGCGGTGGTTCTCGATTCCGGATCGGTCCTCTGGGTCGTTCCCCGCTGGCGCCGGCGCCGCCGCCGAACGAGCCACACCGCGGCGAGAATCCCGCCGATCAGCCCTATCACGTGCCCTTGTATCGCGATGTTCGCCCAGCTCGGCGCGCCGTACGAGCCGCTCGCCTCCGAGACGACGACCGGGGTGCGGAGCGCCCCGTAGGTCACCCTCACCAGCGTCGCCCCGGTGAGCGCGGCGACCGTCTTGATCGGGGAGAAGACGAGCGCGAATCCCCAGAGCGCGAACACCACACCGGAGAACCCGATCACCGGTCCGAGCGCGAACAGCGACGAGAGGACGCCGAAGGACAACATCGCCCCCGGAACGACGACGAACGCCCGGACGTAGGGGTTCGCGGCGAGCGACCCGCGGGAGAGCGATCCGACAGACGGCAGCGCGGCTCGAACGGTTCCGGTCCCGTCGTCGACGTCGCGGCCGCCGGGGAAGTGCCCGTAGGCGTACTCGGCGAGGGCGCCGGCGACGAGCGTCGACAGGAGGTTCCCGGTGATGTGGCTCCGCCCGGAGTGCGCGAGGCCGGACCAGAACATCCCCTCGGGGTAGAAGTACGACCACGAGCGGAACGGGATCACGACGGGTCGGTTCGGGTTCTCCAGCCCGCTCTGGACGAACAGGTAGACCGCGACGACCGCCGCGACCGCGACGAGCGTCCCCCAGGGGACGCCGAGGAGAAAGCGTGAGCGAAGCGCTCGCGTCCACGCTCCGCTCGGCCGGTCAGCCTTGTAAACGACGGCGAGCGCGACGGCGACGAGGGCGCCGCCGGCGACGAGATGAGCGGCGTCGGACGAGAGCGCCTCCGCGACCATATCGGTGAGGGGGCGGCCGGGCGCTTAAGGGTTCGCGGGTCGCTTTCGGATTCAGATTTTGTTTTCGGCGTCGTCGGCGAGTTCCTCCATCCGCTTTCCGACGCGACCGGCGGGGGAGAACTCGTCTTCGCTCATCGCGTTCGCGAGGGCGTTACCGAGCACGAACACGGCGTGTTTGTGTTCGCTCTTCGATTTGTGGACGTGGGAGGGGTCGACGTCGAGTCCGTCGTACGGGTCGAAAAGCGAGCTGTCCACGGTCTCGTGGTTGCGGAAGTGCTCCATGATCGTCACCATTTGTTCGTGGAGTTCGAGCAGCTCGTCTTTGTGCATACCCTAGATACGGGGCGTATACCTTTTAAGCGTTGTTGAGGGGCATACGCACGCTTCTGCGGCGTTTCGACTCCGGACCGCGAAATCGGAATCGGGACCGACGAGAGTCACGGCGGAGAAACCGGCGGACAGTCGCGGGGACCGGAGCCGATCGGGGCGAGGACGACCGGGAGACGCGCCGACTCAGAAGACGTACTCGTCTTCGTGTCCCATCATTCCCTCGTCTTCGAACCCGCTGGAGTCCTCGTCGTCTCGCGGACCGCTCGTCTTAAACGCTTTTATTCCCGTCGATAGGAGCTCTTCAACCGCCTCCTCGCGGTTGAGGAACTCTCCCTGCTCGACCATCTGAGCGATCTGCATCTCCAGATGCTCCGGCACGGTTATCTCTACTTGTGGCATTTCCTGCCCGGAGGTAATGGGAATGAGTATATAAATGTGGCGTCGATGGTACGGCTATTAGCAACCGATTTCGGGCGTTAGTAGAATCCTAATTTTTTCTTCTTAAATATATCTTCTAGGTATCAAAACTCCTGAACTAATTCCAAGATATCTGCGAACCGCTTCTTCGACCGTGTTCGGCGGCCGTCGCCGCGAGAGCGACATTCATAGGTGACGCCGGGGCGTACAGGCGATCATGACCGAAGCCGGCGGCGCTGACGCCGATACCGCGAACTCCGCCGCGATCGAGGATCTCACCGACCTCTACCGCGAGTACGGAGCCGATCGACTCCCGCCGGGGCAGCGGGAGACCGACCGCTTCCCGGTGCTCTCGAAGAGCGGGACGCCCTCGTGGGGCCCCGACACGTTCGAGTTCGAGGTCTGGGGCGCGGTCGAGGACCCGCTCGCGTACTCGCTTTCCGCGTTCCGCGATCTCCCGTCCGTGACCCAGCGGCAGGACTTCCACTGCGTGACCGGCTGGAGCAAGTTCGACTGCGCGTTCACCGGGGTCGAGTTCGGCGAGATCGTCGAGCGCGCGGGCGTGCGAGACGACGCCGAACACGTCCTCTTCCACGCGCTCGACGGCTACACGACGAACCTCTCGCTGGCGGAGTGTGCTCGCGAGGGCGTGCTGTTCGCGTACGGCTTCGACGGCGACGACCTCCCCGCCGACCACGGCGGCCCGATCCGGGTCGTCACGCCACACAAGTACGCGTATAAGGGGGCCAAGTGGGTCTCCGGCGTCGAGTTCCTCACGGAGAAAGAGCTCGGCTACTGGGAGCGGCGCGGCTACAGCGACACCGCGAACCCGTGGAACGAAGAGCGGTACAGCTAGATCGCCCTCAACCGCTCGTCCGCCCGTCCGCCGGTCTCCGAGATAGTCAGGATAAAGGTTCCCCAGACCCGATCTAACTGCAATGGAATGGGCGCGTTCGTCCCCGGCGTCGACCCTCGTTAGCCGAACGGTCGAGATCGACGCGCCCGCGTTCACGGCCGCCTTCGACGCGCTCCCCGCGCCGCGAACGACGTGGAACGCCCCCGGCGACGCGCTCGTACTCGCGAGCGGCGCGGCCGCGACCGTGACCGCGAGCGGACCGGAGCGCTTCGCCGCGATCCGCACCGGTGCCGACGACCTGTTCGACTCCGGCGACGTCCACGCCGGGACCGAGGCCGCTCGCCCGCGCTTGTTCGGGGGATTCGCCTTCCACGAGGGCGGGTGCGACGGCGACCCGTGGGGACCGTTCCCGGAGGCGCGGTTCGTCCTTCCGCGCGTGCAGGTCACGTTCGCGACCAACGGCGCGTGGCTCACGGTGAACGCGGTCGGCGACGACGCCGATCCAGATGCGGTCGAGAAGCGACTCGCCGAGGAGCGCGATCGGATCGGGGGTCTCACAGCGTCGGGCGACCGCCCGCCGCGCCCGGGAATCGCGGCGACCCGCCGAACGACGAGCCGGGAGGCGTGGCGCGAGAGCGTCGAGGCCGCGGTCGACCGGATCCGCGGCGGCGACCTGCAAAAAGTGGTACTCGCGCAGGCGTTGGAGGCGGACCTGGGTGAGGCATTCCCGCGCGCGGCGACGCTCGACCGGCTCGCGGAGAAGTACCCCGACTGCCATCGCTACTACTTCGAGCCCGACGCCGGTGGGAGCGCCTTCTTCGGCGCGACCCCGGAGCGGCTGGTCGCGCTGCGCGGCCGGACCGTCGAGACCGACGCGCTCGCGGGGACGACCGGTCGCGGGGAGACGCCCGCAGAAGACGAGTGGCTCGCACAGGAGCTGCTCGACGACGCCAAGAACGTCCATGAACACGAGCTCGTCGCCGACACCGTCCGGGAGCAGCTGGAGCCGTTCGCGGCCTCCATCTCCGCGGGCGAGCGTCGCGTCCGACGGCTCGCCACGGTCCAACACCTCCACACTCCGATCACGGCCGAGCTGAGCGCGGACCGCCACGTCCTCGACTTAGTCGAGGCGCTCCACCCCACCCCCGCGGTCGGCGGGCTCCCGCCGGACCGCGCGCTCGACACGATCCACGACACGGAGCCGTTCGACCGCGGCTGGTACGCGGCGCCGGTCGGCTGGATCGACGCCGCCGGCAACGGGGCGTTCGCGGTCGCGATCCGGTCCGCGGTGGCGACCGCCCGTCAAGCGACCCTCTTCGCGGGCGTCGGGCTCGTCGCCGACTCCGACCCGGACCGCGAGTGGGACGAGGTCCAGCTCAAGTATCGACCGATCCTCGACGAACTCGAGGACGGGGAGTGACCGCCCGCTCACCGTCAGCGCTCGGTGAGCCTTACTGGAACATTTTCAGCGGCTCGGCCTGCGAGCTCTCTTCTGTCGCCTCCTGCATCTGCTTCGCGAACGCCTGCTTCGCGTTCCGGATCTCGGTCGCCTGATCGACGAGCCCCTCAGTCGGGGTCTCCGTTCCGGCGACCGGGTCGATGCCGTCGAGGATGAGCACCCGCGCCGCCTCCGGATCGGGGAACTGCGGGTCCGACTCGACGACGAGCCCGGCCGCGTCGCGGCCGCGCTCCAGCGACTCCGCGAGCATCGCGCCGGTCGGCCCGGAGACGAGTCCCGACTCCGGCGGCTCCTCGATGTCGGCTCGGGACAGCGCATCGCTGCCGTTTCCGGTCGCGACGCCGTACAGATCGGGAGGCGCCTCGTCCTTCTCGCGACCGAGCCCGGAGAGGAAGACGGGGAACGCGCCGGTCTCCGCGAACCACGTGTCCAGACAGCCGGCGACCTCGGTCGCGGCGTCGGGGTTCACCGGTACGTCGCTGCGGAGCGCGACCAGGTTACGTTCGGGATCGGCGTACAGCCGGACCGGCGTCGTCAGCGACGGGTCAGACTCGTGGTAAACGACCGCCCGCGGGATGCCATCGCAGTGGACGTTCGCGTAGTGGACCATGTCGTGGGCCTCGATCAGGTGGTCCGTCGCGATCTTGCCGACGAGCCCGACGCCGGGGAATCCCTCCACCAGCGTCGGCTCGTCCAGCGTAATATCGTCCTCGAGTACGGATATACGTGCCATGCGCGCTCGTACTCCGGGCAGCGACCTAAAGGTAGGGCGCGAGATGGTGGTCGGCTGTCCCCTCCGCACCCCAACTAGTGTATCGACACACTACACTTTTCACGGCCGATCTCGTACCAAAAGGTATGAGCACCGATCGAGTCGACGCCGAAAGCAAGGTGTCGGGCAATCAGGCGAATATCCCCGCTCGGATTCGTCGCGAACTCGATATCGACGACGGCGACCAGCTCCGGTGGCATCTCGAAGACGACGGAACCGTCCGGGTCCACGTCGTCCAACAGCGTTCGGGAACGTTCAGCGACTTCGACGGATACGACGGGGGAGCGGCGACCGACGTAACGGCGGATCACGACGCGTGGGGAGTCGACACCGAGTGAATGCCCCGCGCACTCATCGACACGACGGTCCTCTTTGCGGCGGCCTACCGACACGATAGCGCCCACGACGTCGCGCTTCCGATTCTCCGCGGGGCTGATGACGGATCGCTGCCTGAAGCGGTGATCCTCGACTACGTGCTCGCGGAAACGCTCAACGGGCTCACGACGCACGTAGGCCACGACGCGGCCGTCGACCTCCTTAATCGGATCGAAGAGAACTCCCGGTTCCACGTCGGATCACTCACGGCGGACGCGCTCGCTGCCGCGAAAGCCCTCTTCAGACGGCACGAGCCGTTATCGTTCGTCGACGCCTGTATCGTCGCGTACATGCAGACAGAGGGTCTCGGCTACCTCTACGCCCTCGACGACGATTTCGATGCGGTCACAGATATCTATCGACTCGATACGGCAGTTGATCCGTACAATCCAGACTGAGGCGGGAACGGTACCTGTCTGTCTCCGTCCCGAAACCGACTAACCGCCCGGCGCGCAAGGGGTGTCATGAATCCGTTAGAGCGGTACGAGCCGCTCGTCGACGACGCGTCGGCGTTCAGGGCGGCCTGCGACCGCCCGCTGCCGTCGGTCGTCCGCGTGAACGAGATGGCGGCCTCGCCGGCCCGCGTCCGCGAGGCCTTCGACGAGGAAGGCGTCGCCTACGAGCCCGTGGACTGGCACGACGGCCTCTTTCGACTCCCGGACGGCAACCCCGGCGGGAACTGGCCGTACGTCCACGGCTGGACCCACGGGCAGGAGGAGGTCTCCGTGCTCCCGGGGCTCGCGCTCGACCCGCAGCCCGGCGAGCGCGTCTGGGACGCCTGCGCGGCGCCCGGCAGCAAGACCACCCAGATCGCCGACGCGATGGACGACGAGGGGACGATCGTCGCCAACGACAACAACCTCGGGCGGCTCTCCGCGCTCCGGCACAACGCCGAGCGGCTCGGGATCACGAACGCGATCGTCACGAACCAGGACGCGCGCAACTTCTCGACGAAGCCGCTGGCGTTCGACGAGTTCGACCGCGCGCTCGTCGACGCCCCCTGCTCGTGTGAGGGGACCTGCCGGAAGAACCCCGACGTCGTCGACCAGTGGACGCTCGACCACGTTCACGGCGTCGCCGGGATCCAGAAGGGAATCCTGGCGCGCGCCGTGCAGGCGACCCGACCGGGCGGGACCGTCGTCTACTCCACCTGCACGTTCGCGCCCGAGGAGAACGAGGCGGTCCTCGATCACGTCTTGGCGGCGGAGGACTGCGAGATCGTCGAGTTCGACCTCCCGCTCGACGCGGCCCCCGGCGTCACCGAATGGGAGGGCGAGACGTTCGACGAGTCGGTGACGCGAGCCCACCGCGTCTACCCGCACCACAACGACACGGGCGGGTTCTTCTGCGCGAAGCTGTGCGTCGGTGGGGACGAAAACACGGAGGTCGAAGCGTGACCGCCGACTCCCCCAGCAACGACGGCCAGCAGTTCGATCGGCTCCCCGAGACCCCCGCCGAGCGCGAGGTCGACGGGCGTGCGAGCCGGCAGGAGGTGCTCGACTGGTGGCAAGAACGGTTCGGGATCGACGCGAGCGTTCTCGAGGGGTACAGCTTCTGGGAGAAGGGCGCCGGCAAGGTCTGGATCTTCAACGGCGAGGCGACCGACCCCAGCGAAGTGGAGGCGATCGGGATGACCCTCCTCCGGACGCGACAGGAGCACTGGAAGCCGACGAGCCGAGCGGTCACCCGGTTCGGCCATCACGCGACGAAAAACGTGATCGAACTCGATCCCGAGCAGGCCGTCGCCTTCATCGCCGGCGACGACCAAGACCTCCCGGCGTGGGACGGCGACTGGGGATACCTGATCGCGACCCACGAGGTCGCCGGCGAGCAGGCGCCGATCGGCGTAGGGCTGTACCTCTACGACGAACTCCGCTCCGTGGTCCCGAAGGGGAGCCGGGCGGACCTGCCGGTCGTCGAGTAAGCGGTCTCCCTGTTTCCCTTAAAAATACGGTTCGTCGGAACGCCGGTCACCGATGGCGCCCCGGCACGACGCGCGGTTCAAATCGACGTGTCTTTCGGCGGCTTCGTGGCGAGGTTGCTGATCCCGTACGCCGCCAGCAGCACCAGTCCGAGCAGGATGGTGTACGACCGGACGCTGAGACTGATCAGCGTCTCGTGGACCACTTGCCCTTCCCCCGACACCGGATGGGGCGCTCCGGCGATGATTTCCAACAGCCCCATCCCGACCGTACCGATCAGGAGGAATACTGCGCCGCCGTACAGTCCGACTCGTTCCATTGTAGTGAGTTCAGTCATATTTTGTCACCTCGTTACCCGATGAGGTACCGCATCCGCGGGTGGTCCCTGACGAACGCCGTCTTCGCGAGATAGGCGTCGACGCCGAGTACGCGTCCGGCACCGAGCGTGGCGATCATCGCGAAGATCAGCAGGCCAAGCAGGTCACCGGTGATCACACCGTGGGCCCAGCCGCCGGTCTCGCCGTTGATGAAGTAAAAGAACGTCATCAGGAACGCGCCGAAGAACGCGGCGAGCCGCGTCAGCGCACCGACGATCAACCCCAACCCGATCAGCGTCTGTCCGAGCGGAACCATGACGTTGGTGAACGACAGGAGAACTCCGTCCGAGAACAGCGTGACGACCGGACCGAGCGTCGTCTGGGCGGCCGCGCCGCCCACGAACCAACTCGCGTCGAAGGGCCACCCGAGGAACTTGTCGAGCCCGGCGTGGAGGAACCACCAGCCGACGATCAGGCGCATCACGACGAGCCAGTACGCGAATCGCGACTCCTCTACCGGGAACGATACGTCTCTTCCGAGTAATTGTGTCTGTATGTTGGTAACCATCGGTGTCCTCAATTTAATAACCGCTTTCGCAAGATATATAAAAGTATCCTCATTTTTAGGCCCAGAGAATCCGCGGTCGCCACGCTACTGTTTCCGTCTGACCGTCCCGCCGCCGAGCCCCTCCCACTCGACGCGGAACCCGAGTCGCGAGAGGGCCGCGCTGGCGTCATCGACGCCGTACTCGTCGAGGACCCCCTCGGCCACCGAGAGCGCCATCCCGGCTTCCAGTTTCTCGCTCGCCGCCTCCAACACCGCGGGCCGCACGAGCGTCCTCCCAACCAGTTCGTGGTCCGGGAACGACTTGTCCTCGATCGCCTCGACGCTCACGCCGTAGTCGTCGGCGACCGCGTTGAGCCCGATCGCGTCGGCGTCCGGTGAGAGCGATTCGGGGAGGTCGTCTGCCGCGTCTGCGACGAACTCGGCCTCGTACTCGCGGAGCACGTCGACGATCGCTTTCACCCGGACGGTCCCCGAGTAGCTCACCACGCGGTGGTCACGCGCGGCGATCGCCTCGCCGACGCCGAGGCTCTCGTCGACGGCGATCAAGAGATCCACGTCCTCCACGCCGGCGAGTTGGCCGAGCTTCTTCTCGACGTACTCGGGGGTCCAAAAGCCCATCACCTCGAAAAAGAGGCGGAAGTCGGCGTGGTCGTAGTCGAACGCGAAGTCGGGAATCATCACCCGGGTTCCAGTTTCGAGCGGCTCCGGTTCGCGAACCAGGGTCCAGTCGAGGTCGAGCCCGCGGAACCGACCGGCGAAGTCGGCCTCGACGCCGCTGTCGAAGTCGGGCTCTGCGACCGGCTCGACGCCCGGTACCGCCACGTCGCCGTCGGAGAGGCGCATGGTGCGCTCGCGGCCGCGATCGTCGATCGTCGCCGACAGCTCCCACTCCGCCGACTCCGCGACGGTCCGGAGCAGCCGCGCGAAGGCGGTCCCGTAGCGTCGGGTGCGCGAGAAGAGTGCGTCCGGCCCAGTGACGACCAGCTCCCGGCCCTCGGGGGTCTTCTCTACCTCGTACATCAGTCGGAGTCGCTTGACCGCCGAGACGAGCCGCTTCGGGTCGTTCGATCGGACCCGGACCTCGGTGGCGTCGAACAGGGCGGTCTGGGCGAGCGAGAGATCGTACTGTTCGAGGAGCGAGTCGGGGTCCCACCGCACGTCGGCGTCGACGAGAACCTCGTTGACGTCGCGGTCGGCGTACAGCGATCTCTCCACGTCTCCGGTGTCGACCCCGAGCGCGTCGGCGGCCCGGTCGATCGCCTCCTCGCGTTCGGTCTCGCTCGCGACGCCGACCGTCTCCGCGGCCTCGAACGCGGCGCGCCGCACGCGACGCGGCGGGACCGGCGCCCGGGTTTCGAAGGCGCACTCGCGCTCGATTAAGGCGGCGAGCCCGCGGACGAGCTTGAAGTCGCCGCCGGACCCGGCGGCGTCGGCCTCCAGTTCCGCCAGGGCGTCGTCGAGGTCGCCGCGCCGCTCTCCCACGTGGGACTCGAAGGTCCCGAGCACCCGCGCCGCGAGCGGGCGGTGCTCGCGGGTCGTAAAGCGCGGGCGGTACCCGCCGCCGGCCCGCGAGACGCGCAGGAGGTCCTTGCGTAACACGGCGGCGGCTACGCGAGCGTCGACCTAAAACCGGCCGGTTCTCTCGGTGCGACACCCTTAACTCCGAAACCCGTCGATCGGAGGGTAATGAGTACCGACGCGGCGAGTGACGCGGACGCCGGGAGCGATGGCGACGCCGGAGAGGAATCCGGCGGTGAGGCGACCGACGCCGAGCCCGAGGCCTTCGTCCGGACCTGCGAGCACCTCGTCGACCGGATCCTCGCGGGCGAGATCGACCGCGACGACCTCGAGTCCGCCAAGCTCGACGCCTGCTCGGAGTTTTCTTCGCCGAAGGTGCCGAAGAACACCGAAATCTTGGACCACGCCCCGACCGAGGCCCGCGACGACGTGATCGAGGTGGTCCAACGGAAGCCGGTCCGGACGGCCTCCGGCGTCTCGCCGGTCGCGATCATGACTTCGCCGAAGCTCTGCCCGCACGGGAAGTGCCTCTACTGTCCCGGCGGACCGGCCTCCGAGTTCTCCTCGGCGCAGTCGTACACGGGTCACGAGCCCGCCGCGGCACGGGGCGAGCAGAACGACTACGACCCGTACGGGCAGGTCACGCTCCGGCTCGAACAGCTCCGGAAGATCGGCCACCCGGTCGACAAGGTGGAGCTCATCCTGATGGGCGGGACGATGACCGCGCGCTCGCACGACTACCAGGAGTGGTTCGTGAAGCGCGCCTTGCAGGCGATGAACGACTACGACCTCGACAAGGAGCCCGAACCCGCCGAGGAGAAATCGTTCGCGCCCGACCCCGAGGAGACGTCGTTCGAGTACCTCGAAGACGTGATCGCGGCAAACGAGACCAACGAGATTCGCAACATCGGCACGACGTTCGAGACGAAGCCGGACTGGTGCGATCCGGAACAGATCGACCGCATGCTCGACCTCGGCGGGACCAAAGTCGAGGTCGGCGTCCAGACGACCTACGAGCGCATCAACCGCGAGATGCACCGCGGGCACGGGAACGAGGCGAGCCGCAGCGCCAACCGCCACCTGCGCGACGCCGCGTTCAAGGTGGGGTTCCACATGATGCCTGGGCAGCCGGGGATGACGCGCGAGATGTGTATCGAGGACTTCCGCCAGCTGTTCGCAAACCCCGACTGGCGACCGGACTACCTGAAGATCTACCCGACACTCGTCGTCGAGGGGACTCGGGTGTACGACCGGTGGCGGCAGGACTCGTTCGAGCCGCTCTCGAACGAAGAGGCGGCCGACGTGGTCGCCGAGGCGATGGACCAGATCCCGAAGTACACGCGGCTCCAGCGCGTCCAGCGCGACATCCCCGCCGACTTCATCGAGGGCGGCGTCTGGAAGTCGAACCTCCGACAGCTCGCCGATCAGCGGGCCGAGGAGAAGGGGATCGTCCAGCGCGACATCCGCGCCCGTGAGGTCGGACACAACGACGCCGACCCGGACCCGGACGACATCGAACTCGACGTGGTGACCTACGAGGCCGGCGGCGGGACGGAACACTTCATCTCCTTCGAGGACCCCGTCCGCGACCTGCTCGTCGGGTTCTGTCGCCTCCGGTTCCCCTCGTTCGCGCCCGACCAACCCGGCGCGCCCGGCTCCGAGGACGACGCGATCCGCCGCGAACTGGAGGACGCCGCGCTGATCCGCGAGCTGCACGTGTACGGCGGCGAGGTCGCCATCGGCGGCGACGGCGACTGGCAACACCAGGGGTACGGGACGAAGCTCCTCGAACATGCGGAGGAACTCGCCCGCGACGCCGGCTACCGGAAGATGGCGATCATCTCGGGGATCGGCGCCCGCGAGTACTACCGGACCAAGCTCGGGTACCACCAGGACGGGCCGTACGTGTCGAAGCGGCTGTAGCAGGAAGAACGGAGATACCGACGGCAGTCAGAGCGCGTCGACGATATTTAAGTACCCTGCGCCGTAGTACTCCTTCCCGTAGCTGTCGGGAACCTCGGCGGCTTTCTTCAGTGCGGCCTCGACCTGATTCGCGTTGTAGTTCGGGTTCGCCGACTTGACGAGGGCCGCAGCGCCCGCGACGTTCGGCGCCGCCATCGACGTGCCGGCCTTCCAGCCGTAGTCTGGCGTTTGCGAGATCAAGAGATCGTCCCCCTCGAACGTGACGCCGGAGTACGTGATGTCGACCGAGTCACCTCGACCCACGCCACCCCCGCTGAAGACGCCGATGCCGGTCACTACCGCGGAATCGACGATGTCTCTCTCCGTCGCGTTCGGAGACGACGGGTCGATATCGGGGTTCGAGAATATCTCTGCGATGTCGGCTGCCTTGAACACGCCGCCGGGACCGTCACCGAACGTGTCGCTCGCGGCCCAAGACACCGTCGAGCCCGAAGACGCCGACACCTGCCAGTCGATCGCGACGTAGTTCGTCGGGTCGTCATCGTCGTCAGCTGGCGGCGCGACCAGATAGACCGATATCCAATCCGGTGCCGATCGTTCGTGGTCGGGACCGGCCTCGTAGTTGACGGTTATCGTTTCGTCGCCGGTGAATGTGTCTCCGTCAACGGCGAACTCGACACCGCCAAACCCGACTGAGGAGTACCATGGAACGTCGTCAGTCGTGTGTGGGGGAGAGCCTTTGACAGTGACGTTGCCGTCGTAGTCACCGCTCCACGTGGCAGTGACGTCCCCGCTGTACTCCTCGGCCTTCGGACCGAACGTCCCGGAAGTGAGCGAACCGTTGTGCGTGTACACGGTGTTGAACACGAGATCGTTGAACCACGGAACGCCAGAGCCGATGGCAGCGAGATCGGCGTCTCCACCGGGCGCAGCCAGTGTGATGGCGTTGGTCCCGTAGTTCGTGTAGAACGCGGGGCTCTCGGGTGGCGACGCTACGTCGGTCGGCTCGCCGTCGCCGTCGGCGTCGGCGTCCCAGCCGTAGCCGATGGGGCCGGTCGCCGACACCGAAACCGCCTGTGCGCCCTCATTCGGCAGGCTGACGAGATTCTTGTCGTGTTGCAGGTCGGCGCTGTCGTTCCCGGCCGCGATGGCGAGCAGCGTCCCCTCCTTGTTCGCGTACGTCATCGCGCTGTTGAGCACCTTTCCGTAGAACTGCCCCTGTGCCTGTCGCGGGATCGGATACGCTCCCAGCGAGAGGTTCACTACGTCCGCGTCGATCTCGACGCTGTAGACGATCGCGGCGAGGATGTCGCCGAAGGTCGCGCCGCCTTCCGCCGAGAACACCCGGCAGTCGACGAGTTCGGTCTTCGGAGCGGTCCCGTTGACGCCCACCCCGGCGCCGTTGTCCGCGGCGACGATCCCGGCGACGTGGGTTCCGTGATCGCCGCCGCCGACGGGGTTGTGGTCTCCGCCGTCGTCGGTGAAGTTTTGAGAGAGGTCGACGTTCAACGGTCCCGCTAGATCCGGGTGCGTCTCAAGGACCCCCGAGTCGATTATCGAGACCCGTGTCCCCTCCCCTTCGGTCGTCTCGTGTGCTTTCGGAACGTCGAGGTCGGCCTTGTCCCACTGGAGGAAGTCGCCCGGCTGTCCTTCGTAGTCGGAGGCGTCCAGCGTCGGCGCCTCCTCGTTCACGTTCGGCGAGTCCAGTTCGATCTGTACGTCCGCCGCGTAACTGCTGACGGAACGCTTAACGTCCGATTCGGCGCCCCGGACGACCGCGTAGTTGATCCCGGGCATCTCGTGGACCACCGTCAGATCGCTCAGATCGGCGTTCCCCTCCGTCGAAACGATGAACCGATCCGTTCGCTCCGCGGCCGTCACCGTCGTCCCGACGGCGATCCCCCCGAGTAGCGATCCGCTCAGTTTGAGAAACGTTCGCTTGGATGTGTTAGGCATACATCACGTTCGTAGTAATATTCATATATATAATTTGTGCATGATTATATTTATGAATTTTCTCAAGTGGGCGAGAGCCGTCGAATCGTCGAGAAATACGACCCGGCGGTCTCACTCAGCCACAACGACACCCCTTTTTCCGGGCCGCCTGTTGGGACGGTATGGACCAGAAGCGGGAGCTGTCGAGCATCGACCTCGCGGCCCTCGTCACCGAGCTCAATCGGTACGAGGGTGCGAAGGTCGACAAGGCGTACCTCTACGACGACGACCTGCTCCGGCTGAAGCTCCGCGACTTCGACCGCGGCCGCGTCGAGCTGATGATCGAGGTCGGGGACATCAAACGCGCCCACGTCGCGGACGCCGAGCACGTCGCGGACGCCCCGGGTCGCCCACCGAACTTCGCGAAGATGCTCAGAAACCGGATGTCCGGCGCCGACTTCGCGGGCGTCGAGCAGTACGAGTTCGACCGGATCCTCACGTTCGAGTTCGAGCGCGAGGACGAGAACACCACGCTCGTCGCCGAGCTGTTCGGGCAGGGGAACGTCGCTGCCCTCGACGAGACCGGCGAGGTCGTCGGGTCGCTGTCGACCGTCCGGCTCAAGTCCCGGACTGTCGCGCCCGGCGCACAGTACGAGTACCCCGCCTCGCGGCTCAACCCCCTCGACGTCAGCCTCGGCGGGTTCAAACGGCACATGCGCGAATCCGACAGCGACGTGGTGCGGACCCTCGCCACGCAGCTCAACCTCGGCGGGCTCTACGCCGAAGAGGTGTGCACCCGTGCGGGCGTCGATAAGGAGACCGCCATCGACGAAGCGACCGACGACCAGCTCCGCGCGCTCCACGAGGCGCTCGAACGGATCGGCGACCGGCTCCGCTCCGGCGATATCGACCCGCGGGTGTATGAGGAAGAACTGGACGGAGGCGATGGAGACACAGAAAACGGAGACGAAGACCGCGACCCCCGCGTCGTCGACGTCACGCCTTTCCCGCTCTCGGAGCACGAGGGGCTCCCGAGCGTCGGCTTCGACTCCTTTAACACCGCTGTCGACGAGTACTTCTACCGGCTCGAAGGCGAGGAGACCGATGCGGGAGAGGCCCCCGCGGACGCCAGCCCGTCCCGCCCCGAATTCGAGGAGGAGATCGCCAAACAAGAGCGGATCATCGAACAACAGAAGGGGGCGATCGAGGGATTCGAAGAACAGGCCGAAGCGGAGCGCGAGCGCGCGGAGCTACTCTACGCCCGGTACGACCTCGTCGACGAGGTGCTCTCGACGGTGCGGGAGGCCCGCGAGAGCGACGTGCCGTGGGACGATATCGCCGAGACCCTCGACGCCGGCGCAGAGCAGGGGATCCCCGCGGCGGAGGCCGTCGTCGATGTCGACGGCGGCGAGGGGACGGTGACGGTCGAACTCGACGACGACGATGGCGATTCGGTCCGCGTTCCGCTCGACGCGAGCGCGGGCGTGGAGGTCAACGCCGACCGGCTCTACCAAGAGGCGAAGCGCATCGAGGGTAAAAAGGAGGGCGCGATGGAGGCCATCGAGTCGACCCGACGAGAGCTGGAGGCCGTCACGGAGCGGAAGGCCGAGTGGGAGGCGAAAGAGGCGGCCGACGACGAGACCGCTGGGGACGGCTCCGACGGTGAGGACAAAGACGGCGACGACGAGGAGTACGAGACCGACTGGCTCTCGCGCTCCTCGATCCCAATCCGGAGTCCCGACGACTGGTACGACCGCTTCCGGTGGTTCCACACTTCGACGGGCTACCTCGTCATCGGCGGGCGCAACGCGGACCAGAACGAGGAGCTCGTCAAGAAGTACATGGGCAAACACGACCGGTTCTTCCACACGCAGGCGCACGGGGGGCCGGTGACGCTGTTGAAAGCCGCGGGCCCCTCGGAGTCGGCCGATCCGGTCGACTTCTCGGAGGAGACCCTGCGGGAGGCCGCGCAGTTCGCCGTCTCCTACTCGTCGGACTGGAAGGACGGGCGCGGCGCGGGCGACGCGTACATGGTCGAGCCGGATCAGGTGTCGAAGACCCCCGAGAGCGGCGAGTACATCGAGAAGGGGAGCTTCGTGATCCGCGGCGACCGCACCTACTTCGAGGACGTTCCCTGCCGAATCGCTGTCGGCGTCCAGTGTGAACCCGTCACGCAGGCCATCGGCGGGCCGCCCTCGGCGATCGTCGACCGCACCGCGACGAGCGTCACGCTGGAGCCCGGGATGTACGCGCAAAACGACGCCGCGATGATGGCGTACCGAACGCTGAAGGAGCGCTTCGCCGACCAGTCGTTCGTTCGGAAGGTGGCGAGCGCGGACCTGCTGCAGGAGTTCATTCCGGCTGGCGGCTCCGATATCGTGGACTGAGCCCGTCCGTCGCCGCGATCGACGAGGTCGCGTCGTGCCGCCCATAGCGCGGTCTTTTCAAGCCTCGGCCCCTGATTCCGCGTATGAGCTTCGAGGCACTGGCGGACGGCTGGCGGGTGTGGAACGAGGAGCCGAGCGGCCGGGCCATCCTCGTGTACCGCCCGGACGTCTTCGGCGGCGACGACCTCCCCGCCGAGTGCCTCCCGACGATCTACCTGACGAACGGCGCGCGGAACGCGCGCCCCGGATCAGGTCAGTACGCGACCGACGAGTGGCATGTCGTCTTCTTCTTAGAACCCGAGATCGAGGCGATTTC
Source organism: Halorubrum shenae (assembly GCF_051194165.1). NCBI lineage: Archaea > Methanobacteriati > Methanobacteriota > Halobacteria > Halobacteriales > Haloferacaceae > Halorubrum > Halorubrum shenae. The sequence continues at coordinate 59,199 of NZ_JBLZNI010000010.1, forward strand.
GGAGACGCACGAGAGCCACGAGGCCGGTGCGGCCGCCGCCGTCGATGTCGCGGAGCGGTTCGCCGCCGGCGACGTGGACTATCGAGCCGCCTATCAGGTGCCTCGAGAGGCGTACTTCGAGCGGTTAGACGAGTACGTCGGCGGGGAGTAGACGAACGTCGAGTCTGGAACGTAGCCAAATACGATCCACGTTTGCGCATATAATCGGTCTTTAAACGGGCCATTGTGCCACGAACACGAGGGTTTTTATCGACTCACGCTCCATTGACGTGTATATGCAAGCCGGTGGGGACCACACCGCTGACGAGCCGCGAGAGAAGTGCGGCGTCGTCGGCGTTTCGCTCGCTGACCGCGAGGCCGCGCGACCGCTGTACTACGCGCTGTACGCGCTCCAACACCGGGGACAGGAGTCCGCGGGGATCGTCACACATGACGGGTTCCAACAGCACAGCCACGTCGAGCGCGGGCTCGTCGGCGACGCGTTCGAGGAGGGGGACTTGGAGTCGCTGTCGGGCGGCACCGGCATCGGCCACGTCCGGTACCCGACGGCCGGCAGCCTCGACAAGAGCTGTGCACAGCCGTTCTCGGTCTCTTTTAAGTCCGGGTCGCTCGGGCTCTCGCACAACGGGAACCTCGTCAACGCCGACGAGGTCCGCGAGGAGCTCGCGGCGGCCGGCCACGCGTTCACCTCCGACGGCGACACCGAGGTGATCGCCCACGACCTCGCACGTAATCTCCTCGAGGAAGACCTCGTGCGAGCGGTCAAACACACAATGAACCGGATCCACGGCTCCTACTCGCTGACGATCACCCACGACGACACGGTCCTCGGCGTGCGAGATCCCCTCGGGAACCGCCCGCTGTGTCTCGGGAAGATCGATGGCGGCTACGTCCTCGCCAGCGAATCCGCCGCGATCGACACCCTCGATGGGGAACTCATTCGGGATGTACGCCCCGGCGAACTGGTCGTCTTGGACCCCGACGGGAGCGGCTACGACACGTATCAGCTGGTCGAGCGCGAGTCGACCGCCCACTGCTTCTTCGAACACGTCTACTTCGCGCGCCCCGATTCCGTGATCGACGAGAACCTCGTCTACGAGGTGCGCCGAAAGCTCGGGCGGAAGCTCTGGGAGGAGTCCGGCGTCGAGTCGGACGTGGTGATGCCGGTCCCCGACTCCGGGCGGGCATTCGCCTCCGGCTACGCCGACGCCGCCGGCGAGACGACCCCGGACGGCGAGCCGCGCGCCGAGGGCGACGACGGTATCGCGTTCGCCGAGGGGCTGATGAAGAACCGGTACGTCGGCCGGACGTTCATCATGCCGACGCAGGACGAGCGCGAGCGCGCCGTTAGGCTGAAGCTCAACCCGATCCGATCGACCGTGGAGGGCAAGTCGGTCACTATCATCGACGACTCCATCGTCCGAGGGACCACCTCGACGCAGCTCGTCGAACTGGTCCGTGAGGCGGGCGCCGAGGAGGTCCACCTTCGGATCGGCGCGCCGGCGATCGTCGCCCCCTGCTACTTCGGGATCGACATGGCGACCCGCGAGGAGCTCATCGCCGCTGACACCTCCACCGAGAAGATCCGCGAGGAGGTCGGCGCCGACTCCCTGTCGTACCTCTCGATCGACGCCGTCGCCGACGCGCTCGGCGAGAGCCGTGCAGACCTCTGTCTGGGCTGTGTCACCGGGGAGTACCCGTTCGACGTGGATGGCGAGAAGGCGGACCGCGAGATCGAGAGCGCCGCGCCCGACCCGACTCCGGCCGACGACTGAATAAGTCGCCGCCCCTCGTCCCGACCGATCCGTTCGCCGTCGCCGGCGTGCTCTCGCGGGGCGAGGCCGGAATCGGGAATTTAAATACACCCACGCCGGGAGATACCCGTATGACATCTGACGCCGACGACGCGACGATGAGTCGCCGCGGGCTATTCAGGGCGGGCGCCGCGGGCGCCGCCGCCGCGACCGGCCTCTCCGCCGGGTCAGGGACCGTCGCCGCCCAGTACGGTGGCTACCTGGACGACGTGGATAACTACGACGGCACTCACGACTACACCGGCCAGAGCGAGGTCATGGTCTCCGTCGGCGCGGTCAACGGGTTGCGGTTCGGTCCGGCCGCGATCCTTGTTGACCCCGGAACGACCGTCGTCTGGGAGTGGACGGGCGAGGGGGGCGCGCACAACGTCGTCGCCGAGGACGAGACGTTTGACAGCGGCGAGACGGTCAGCGAAGAGGGTGCCACCTTCGAGTACACGTTCGACGACGCCGCCGAGGGCGACACGTTCAACTACTACTGCACCCCGCACAAGGCGGTCGGCATGAAGGGCGCGGTCGCGATCGGATCGGTCGACGACGACCTTGTGACGCCCGGCGGGGGCGACGGCGGGGATGGGGGAAACGGCAACGCCACTGACGGCGGGAACGCATCCGACGGCGGGTCCGGTGCCCCCGACCTCTCCGCCAACGACATCGGGGCGCTTGCGCTCGCGCTCGGCTTCGCCGGGGCGCTGCTCGTCCCGTTGTTCTACGCGGCCCACAAGATGGCTAGCGAAGAGTAGAGGAGTCACCGACCGTCTTCTCGACCGACGCGGAACCGCGACCGCGACACGATCAGGACGGCCGCCAGCCACAGCAGTAGTTCGACGTAAAACGACGCGCTTCCGACGTAGAACCGCGCGAACTCGCCCGGCGGAATCGCGAGCGGGTCGGACCGGATGAGAACCGGCCACGCGAGGAACAGCGCGTCGCTCGCTCGCCCGTTCACGACGACGTGAAACGCGTCCAGCGCGAGGTGCGACCCCCAGCCGACCGCGAGCGCAAGCCCGTGTCGGTGCCTCACGGCGAGGGCGACGGCGAGGGGAACGAGCAGCACGGTGTGGCCGACCGAGTGGTAGGTGTCGACGACCCCGAGCGCGCCGAGCGGCTTGTCGACGACGTCCGGGAGCGCGGCCCCGACGACCAGCCATCCCGCCGAGAGCGTCGGCGCGCGCGGGAGGGCTCGCTGGACTCGCGGGTGCCCCGTCAGCCGGCTCACGCCGACGGCGACGAGAAGGTGGGTCGGGAACAGCACGTCCGGCTGTACGGGTGACGATGGCTTCAACGTTCGTCGCGCGACTCGAAGACAGACGCCTCAGAAGGCGTGGTACAGCATCAGGTAGACACCAATTCCCATCGTGAAGGAGATCAGCCAGAGCACTGCGGCCACGAGACCGACCTGCGCGTGTCGGGTGTGGTACAGCGCTTCGTACGGGCGGGTGGCGGCGAGCAGCAGCGCGTAGAAGACGAAGGGGAGACAGACGATCGCGAGGAGGATATGGACCGAGAGGAACGGGAGGTAGACGTAGCTGTAGACGGCCTCCGGGCCGGGAAACTCTGTCGTTCCCACGAGGATAAGCCGGTAGAGGTAGCCGGCGAGGAACGCGACGAACAGCCCGAACGACGAGAGCATGAACGCCTTGTGGCGCCGGACGTTTCCTCGGGAGATCGCCCGCCAGCCGAGCAGGATGGTGGCGATCGCGGCCGCGGAGATCACGGCGTTGAGGTGCGGGAGCGCGTCGAGGACAGTGTCGCTCGCGCGCGGGAGCACGCGACTCGGGATCACGCCGCCGACGGCGCTGAACACGAGCGCGAGCGCGACGACGGACAGGAGCGCGGTCAGCAACGGGACGTTCTCGCGGGCCCACTCGGACATAGAGAGAGGGACGGGCGCCACTCTCAAACGCGTGCCGGTTTGGGCGGACCGCATCGCTCCGGGCCGTCGCTTCCGTCGATGGCAACCGCCGACACGCTCCGCTCGAATGGAAGGGCTTTTAATTAGGGGAAGGGTACGTGGAGTTGCGACAGAACACCGCGAGCGTGGGTAGCCAAGCCAGGCCAACGGCGCAGCGTTGAGGGCGCTGTCCTGTAGAGGTCCGCCGGTTCAAATCCGGTCCCACGCATCGCTCGGGGCACACCCCCAACGATGCACGGTGTTGTCTCTACGACAGCACCCACGCATAATTTCGTTCGAACGCTACACACTGAGCGACAGCGCTACTGTGCGCGTTTGTTGCTGATCGGCTCTAAGGTGCTCGCAAACCCCAGCCGCTCGCTTATAAACGATTGACTGCAGATCGACGGTGAACACCTCCAAAGCCCCAGCCGCGACGGCTCGCGCGACTCGCTGCGGTCCTCAGTCGCTCGCATTGCTCGCTTCCTGCGGTCCTTGCGTCGTCGGGCTTCGCCCTCGCGCCTGCCCCTTTGAGTCCCACCCGACCGCACAACACCACAGCCTCACGCCTCCCCAGCCTCGTCGGTGGTCCTCCGCTTCGCTCCGGACCACCGACTCCCTCGCGGGCTGTCTCGCGGTCGCCGCTGGCGACCGCTCGCAGGCGCGCCACAGCCGTGATTATTTATAAACCAGGTCCAGTCTTCGGTCCATGACGCCCACACTCACGGTCGATCACTACTCGCGCGAACTGCCACCCTTTTAGTCGCGCGCCGTCGGAGTGAGGCGTAATGAGTACGGACGCGACCCCCGAGTACGACCACGAGGAACTGGGGCTCGTCGCCGGCCTGGAGATCCACCAGCAGCTCGACAGCGCGACGAAGCTGTTCTGCGACTCCCCGACGACCGAGCGCGACCCCGAGGACGCCGACCGCGAGATCACCCGGCAGCTCCACCCGACGAAGAGCGAACTCGGCGAGCTCGACGACGCCGCGATGGAGGAGAGCCGCGTCGACCGCGAGTTCACCTACCTCGCGTACGACACCACCTGCCTCGTCGAGGAGGACGACGAGCCGCCCCGCCGCGTCGACGGCGAGGCGCTCTCAGTGGCCCTCCAGATCGCCGACCTGCTCGACATCTCCGTCGTCGATCAGGCCCACGTCATGCGCAAACTCGTCATCGACGGCTCGAACACCTCCGGGTTCCAGCGCTCGATCCTGCTCGGGCAGGAGGGCGAGATCGAGACGAGCGAGGGGCGCGTGTCGATCGCGGACCTGATGCTCGAAGAGGAGTCGGCGAAGCGCGTCGAGGAGACCGACGAGGGCGTCGTCTACTCGCTCGACCGGCTCGGCGTTCCCCTCGTCGAAATCGGGACGGGACCGGACATCCGGAGCCCAGAGGGCGCCCGCGAGGCCGCGGCGCGCATCGGGATGTTGCTCCGGTCGACGGGCGCGGTCAAGCGCGGGCTGGGGACGATCCGCCAGGACGTGAACGTCTCCATCGCCGACGGCGCCCGCGTCGAGGTGAAGGGCGTCCAAGACCTGCAGGGGATCGAGGACATCGTCCGCGGCGAGGTCGGTCGACAGGCCGAACTACTTGACATCCGCGACGAACTCCGCGAGCGCGACGCGAGCGTCGGCGGCGTCTCGGACGTGACAGATACCTTCGCCGACACCGAGTCGGGTGTGATCCGCGGCGCGCTCGACTCCGGCGGCAAGGTGACAGCGGTTCCCTTGTTCGGCTTCGACGGGCTCGTCGGTCGCGAGATTCAATCGGACCGCCGGCTCGGCACGGAGCTGTCCGACCACGCGAAGCGCAACGGGGCGGGCGGCATCTTCCACACCGACGAGCTGCCGGCGTACGGCGTTACCGCGGCGGAGGTCGACGCCCTCCGCAACGCGGTCGGGGCGGGGGAGGATGACGCGGTCGCCATCGTCGCGGCCGACCCCGAGACTGCCGACCTCGCGATCGAGGCCGCCGCGGAGCGCGCGGAGACCGCCGTCGAGGGCGTCCCCGAGGAGACCCGCGGCGCGAACGACGACGGGACCACCCGCTATCTCCGCCCCTTGCCGGGCGCCGCGCGGATGTACCCCGAGACGGACGTGCCGCCGGTCGAGCCGGACCCCTCCGACGTGGAGCGACCGGAACTGCTCGACGAGAAGGCCGAGCGGTACACGGAGGCGTTCGGGCTCGACGCCGGCCTCGCCGAGCAGGTCGCGTTCGGCCAGCGGTTCCCCCTGTTCGAGACCGCTGTCGACCGCGGCGTCGACCCCACCTTCGCCGCGTCGACGCTGGAGTCGACGACGACGGAGATCCGCCGGGAGGGGGCGCCCGTCGAGAACCTGACCGACGAGCACTTTCTCGACCTGTTCGAGCTCGTCGAGGACGGCGACCTCGCGAAAGAGGGCGTCCCGGAAGTGCTGACGACGCTCGCGGAGGGCCCCGAGCTATCGGCGGCCGAGGCGGTCGAGGAAGCCGGGCTCTCGGGCGTGAGCGAGGACGAGGTCCGGGAAGCCGTAGCGGAGGTCGTCGAGCGCAACGCCGATCAGATCGAGGACGAAGGGATGGGTGCCTTTTCGGGGCTGATGGGCGAGGCGATGGGCGCGCTCCGCGGGAAGGCCGACGGCGAGGTCGTCTCCGACGTGCTGCGCGAGGAGATCGGGAAGCGGACGTAGGGGGTCCTCGCTCTCACGCCGCAGCCGTCCCCGTTCTTTACGTGCGGTGGGCCCCTCTCCCTACTCGAGGGAAGACACTCGATGGACGACTCGCCCGCGGCCGACCGATCGAACGACCCGTCTACGGCTGATCAATCCGACGACCCCCCCGCCCCGCGTACGCGCAGCGACCAGGTCTCAGACGCGACGAGCCGGTTCATCCACGGCGTCGAGTTGGCCGCAGCGGCACTGTTTGCGCTCCTGTTCGGTATCGGCGTTATCGACCTCGCCCTCCAGATCATCGAGTCCGTGCCGACGGGAGAGATCACGGACCCGAACGTGGTCATCGGGTTCATCGAGACTGGCCTGTTGCTGCTGATCATCGTCGAGGTGTACGAGACGGTCGTCGCGTACATCGAGCAGAACGACACCCGGGTGATCGTCAGACTGGTGATCTACACCGGCGTCATCGCCATGGTCCGGAAAGTGATTATCTTCCGGACGTCGGAGTACCCGTCGACGCAGGACGCGCTGTTCGCCGCGGTCGCCTACGGGACGGTAATCTTGGGACTCGTGGCGCTCTTATACGTCGAGCGCACGGTGGGTCCCCCGATAGAGAGTTGATGGCAGCTCAGGCCGACTCCGTCAGCTCTTCGATGAGCGTGTCGAGTTCGTACGTCGCCGGCGCCCGCGACTCGTCGCGCAGGGTCGCGATCGTGAACGTCGAGTTCGTGCGTTCCACCTGCGGGATCGCCTCGAAGTCGCTGATGAGGCGCTCGACGGTGTCGGACGACGAGAGCCGCGCGAGGACGACGAAGTCGGTCTCGCCCATCGTGAAAAACGCCTCCGTCACGCCCTCGACGGCGAGTAGCTCCTCCGCGAACTCCTCGTAGGGGCCCTCGTAGTCCGCGAGCACCTCGACGATGACGGTGACCCCGAGCCCGAGCGCCTCGTGGTCGAAGTCGTACAGGTCGTTCTCGATCACGCCGTCCTCGCGGAGATTGTTCAGCCGGTAGTGGATCGTCGACACCGGAATGTCGGTCTCCTCGTGAAGCCGCTCGGGACTCCCGGTGCCGAGATCCGATATCGCTTTCAACAGCCGCACGTCGCGCTCGTCCATGCGCCCCGTTCTCGTGACGGTCTGTTATATATTACGACCGATGTACTTGAAGTCACGTCCAAGATTTGTTCCTATTTCGGGACCGAGTCGTAAGCAATTCGTATGTGTGATTGTTCATTTCGGATTCCACCAGATTCGAGAGATTAGTTTAACTATCTCCATCGATTTCGAATCAACACTCAATGAAACTGCGGACCCTCCTTTCCAGTCCCGAATCGGTCGTCGCCGCCTTCGTCCTCCTCGCGACCCTGTGGGGTACCTCCTTCGTCGCCATCGAGGCCGGCCTGCACTACTTCCCGCCGCTTCTGTTCGCCGGCGTGCGCTACGCCGTTGCCGGCGCGATCGTGTTGGGCGTCGCCGCGGTGATGTCCGGCAGAACGGTCCCCCGAGGACGCGACGAATGGCTCGGTGTCGCCGTCGCCGGCGCCTTCGTGATCGCCGTCTACCACGGGCTGTTGTACGTCGCCGAGCTCCACATCACGGGCGCGGTCGCCGCGGTGATCGTGAGCCTCTCGCCGGTGTTGACCGCCACGTTCGCGGCCGTCCTCCTCCCGAACGAGCGGCTCGGCTCCCTCGAGATCGGCGGGTTCGCGCTCGGTATTCTCGGGGTGATCGTGATCGCCGACCCGATGGAGGCGGGGCTCGGAAGCGCCGCCCTGTTCGGGGTCGTACTCGCGTTCGCCGGCGCGGCCGCCTTCTCGCTCGGCGCGGTGCTGCTCCGCCCCCTACGGACCGACCTCCCGGTCGCCGCGCTACAGGGATGGGCGATGGTCTCCGGCGCCGGAATGTTGTTCGTCGGCGCCGCCCTGCTCGGCGAGTCTCCGGCGGCGATCGTCTGGAACGCCACGTCGATCGCGTCGCTGTCGTACCTCACGCTGTTTTCGGGCGTCGTCGCGTTCCTGATCTACTTCGCGCTGCTCGACGAGGTGGGACCCTCCCAGCTCCACCTCGTCGGCTACGCGGAGCCGGTCGTCGCCGCGGTCGGGAGCTGGGTCCTCCTCGGCAGCCTGATCGAGGCGGAGGCGATCGTCGGATTCGTCGCGATCCTCGCGGGCTTCGCCGTGCTCGAGCGCCACGAGATCGCCGCCTACATCGGCGTCGAGGAGCCGACGTGGGCCCGCTAACGGTCCGGTACGGCGAGTCCCGCTATCCGTCGATGTCCTCCGTCAGCCCCGTCCGGAGGTCCCGCCCGAAGTAGTGACCGAGCAGCGCTACCACGAGTCCCACCCCGCCGCCGACCGCGACGAGCGGCAGTCCCCACTGCGAGAGGTAGTCGATCCCGATCGGGAGGAAGCCGACGCCGAGGACGCTCGTCACCGCACTCGTCGCGCCCGCCGCGGCCCCGGCGATCCCCGTCTCAACGTATCGACGGGTCGAGAAGGCGAGGCCGAGCAGGAACGCGGCGAGGAGGACGCCGCCCACGGTCCCGATCGTGCCTCCGATGAGCGGGATCAGCCCACCGACGAACACCCCCACACCGACCGTGACGAGCGCGAGCGCGAAGGCTTTCGCCGAGAACCACCGACCGGAGACGCCGATTCTGCCCGCGTCCCCGACACTCCCCGCGCTCGGCTCGGCGGTCGCGGCGCCGCCTGTCTCGGCCTCGGGTTCCTCCTCGCCGCCCGTCTCGGCCTCGGGTTCCTCCTCGCCGCCCGCGAGGTCGTCGTCGAGGAGGTCGTCGAGATCGTCCATCGGGTCGCCGTCGGACGCCTCCCGCTCCTTGGAGGGTTGCATACCGGAGCGTTCGCCCGTGAGACCTTGTGTCTTGCGCCGGGGCGGGCTCGAAGTCCTCTCGCTGGGCCCGCCGCGGTCCCGTGCGACTCGGTAACGCTCGCCGTTTCACCGGAAACCCGGTGTCCCCGGCTCACTCGGCATCGCCCGAATGCTCCCGCGAACCCCACACCAGCTTGTCGACCAGTTCGACGGTCATCGGGCCGTCGACGGTCACCTGACAGGAGAGGCGCGGGTAGCCGAACCGCTCCGCCAGGCGGTCGTGCCAGTGTTCGGGTGAGGGTCCCTCACGGATTCGCACACCGCAGGTCGCACAGAGGCCTCGCCCGCCGCAGTTGAGCCGGCGCGTCGCGGCGGCGTACGGCGACAGGTCCGCCTCCAGGAGGACCCGACGCAGGTTTCGACCGGGTTCGACCGCGAGCTCCGTCTGATCATCGTCGTTCAGTACGGTCAGCGGCACGGTCTCGTCGCCGGAACGAGTCATTCGGGTGCGTTTCGCGTCCCGGACGGATAGTCCTGTGTTTGCTCCGACTATTCGGGGAGAACCGGGGGCCGGAGTCAGACGGGAATCGTGACCCGGAGTCAGACGAGAACCGGGACCCGGAACGGCTTTGCACGCTCGCGCCGACCCCGTCGACATGGACACGCGTCGCGCGCTGCTCGACGCTCTCGTCGACGGTCCGGTCTCCGGTCCCGCGCTCGCCGAGGACCTCGGGGTGTCGCGGGCGGCGGTCTGGAAGGCGGTCGAGTCGCTCCGCGAGGAAGGGTTCGCGGTCGAGTCGGCCGGAGACGGGTACGTCGCGCCTGAGGACCCCGGCTACTCCGCCGCCGGCATCGAGTTCGGGCTCGACGTCCCCTACGTGATCGAGTACCACGACCGCGTCTCGTCGACCAACGACCGCGCCCGCGAGCTGGCGGCAGGGGGAGCCGATGGGATCGCAGTCGTCGCCGACGAACAGACCGGCAGTCGGGGACGACTCGACCGCGAGTGGGTCGCGCCCAGCGGCGGCGTCTGGCTCTCGTTCGCGATCCGCCCCGACGCGCCGCCGGCCCGCGCGCCGCTTTTCACGCTCGCCGCCGCGGTCGCGACGGCCGACGCCTGCCGGGAGGCGGGCGTCGACGCGCACATCAAGTGGCCGAACGACGTGCTCGTGGGCGGTTCCGCGAGCGGGACCGACACCGACGCCGACCCGACCGGTCGCGGCGGTCGCAAGGTCGCGGGGATCCTCACGGAGATGGAGGGCGAGGCCGACCGGATCTCGTGGATCGTTCCGGGGGTCGGCGTCAACGCCAACATCGACGCCGAAGCGCTTCCGGCGGGCGCGGCGTCTCTCCAGGAAGAACTCGGCGAGCCTGTCGACAGGCGTCGGTTCGCTGCGACCCTCCTCGAACGCTTCGCGGCGCTCGCGGGGACGCCGGACCGGATGGATCGGATCCTCCCGGCGTGGCGTGAGCGCGCGAGTACCCTCGGCCGTCGGGTCCGCGTCGACACTTCGAACGGCGCGGTGACCGGTACCGCGGTCGACGTGGAGCCGCCCGGAGCCCTCGTGATCGAGACGGACGAAGGGATCCGGCGGGTTCACGCCGGCGACTGCGAACACCTGCGCGATACCGGCGACTGAGCGGTACTCGTCCAGCTCTGCGAGCGTCCGAAAACCCGTAGCGTCCGGCTAGCTCTGGCCCGTCGTTTCGGTTTCGACCTCGGCTGACGTCTCGCTCTCGACCGCCTTCTCGACGGTCGCGCCCGCCGGCACCTCGCCGTCCAGCCGCACCGTCAGCACGGGGACGCTCGACCCGCGAACGACCTTCTCGGCGACACTTCCGAGGATGAGCCGGTCGATCCCGCCGCGACCGTGCGTCCCCATCACGATCAGGTCACAGCCCTCGTCCTCGGCGTACCGGATTATCTCCCTGCTCGGCGATCCCTCTGTGACTGCCGTCTCGACGTCGAGGTCGGTCTCGACCGCGAGCGACTCGACCTCTCCGGCCGCCTCCTTCGCGTCGTCTCGGAGGAGGTCGCCGACTCCCTCCCACGAGCTCTCCATCGGGATGCCCGCGTAGCTCGCCGTGTCGACCACGTACAGCCCGTGGACGTTCGCGCCGTGGACCGACGCGAGGTCGAGCGCGTGCGCGACCGCCCGCCTCCCCTCGGCGGAGCCGTCGGTCGGAACGAGGATCCGATCGTATAGCGACATACGTTTGCATATACCACGATGTCACCAGTACATAACTCTTTGCGCGTGTTGCCGGTTCTTCGTCGACCGGCGGAGCCGAGATCCCGGCGAAGCGCGCGTTTAAGCCCTCACGCGTTGATATCTAGCTATGACATCCGAAGTTAAACTTTCGCGCGTCGAAAACGAGTTCGACGGACACTCCTACCCGGCCGCCCGCGAGGAGCTCGTCGAGTCCTGTGCCGGCACGACCGTGCTGTTCGCCGACGGCGACGCCGACCTCGGCGAGCTGGTGGCCGAGATCGACCAGGAACGGTTCGAGAGCGCCGAGGACGCCTTCGCCTCGCTCCAGAACGTGCTCCCGATCGAGGCGCTCGGGGAGCCGGGACAGTCCGACGGCGACGCCTGACGGTCGGACGGCAGGCTCTCCCTCGTCACCCATCCCCTCGTCACCCGTCCCCACGCCACGGCGCATCTCGCATCGCTTTTTACTGCGGGTCGCGCACTGATGGTAATGAGTTATCGGATCGGCCTCGTCGGCAAGCCCTCCGTGGGGAAGTCGACGTTTTTCAACGCCGCGACCATGAACGACGTGCCGGAGGGCGCGTACCCGTTCACCACGATCGACCCGACCGTCGGCGAGGCGTACGTCCGCGTCGACTGTGCCGCCCCCGAGTTCGACGAGACCTGCACGCCAAGCGTCGGCGTCTGCCGCGACGGAACCCGCTTCGTCCCGGTGAAGCTCGTCGACGTCGCCGGCCTCGTCCCGGGCGCCCACGAGGGTCGCGGGCTCGGCAACCAGTTCCTCACCGACCTCAACGAGACCGACGTGCTGATTCACGTCGTCGACTTCTCGGGGAAGACCGACATCGAAGGCGAGACCACCGAGGGCCACGACCCCCGCGAGGACATCGACTTCTTAGAGGAGGAGCTCGACGAGTGGTACCTCGACGTGTTGGAGAAGGGCCTCGAGAAGTTCGAGACGCGGTATCACGGCGCAGACGCCGCCATCGAATCGGAGCTCGCCGACCAGATGTCCGCGTTCGGTATTGATAAGGATCGGATGAAACGGGTGGTCCTCGCGGAGGGGCTCGAACTCGATCCCGAGACGTGGGACGACGCCGACAAGGCCGAGCTCGCCCGCGAGATCCGCAAGCGCACGAAGCCGATGGTCGTCGCCGCCAACAAGATGGACACCCCCGAGGCGCAGGCAAACTGGGAGGAGATCACGAACGACCCCGACTACGACCACCTCTCGTTCGTCTCCGCGAGCGCTCACGCCGAAAAAGCACTTAAAAACGCGAACGAGGCCGGCGTCGTCGACTACACGCCCGGCGAGAGCGACTTCGAGATCGTCGGCGACGTCTCCGGCGAACAAGAGGCCGGCCTCGACCAGATCGCCGAGTTCGTCGCCGAGTACGACGGGACGGGCGTACAGGGCGCCCTGGAGGAGGCCGTCTTCGACGTCCTCGGGTGTATCGCCGTCTTCCCGGGCTCCGCGAACGGGAGCAAAGACGAGAAAGGGGTCTTCCGCGACTGTTTCATCCTCCCGGACGGGTCGACGACCGAGGACTTCGCGTTTCACATCCACTCCGATATCGGCGAAGGGCTCCTCCACGGCACCGACTGTCGGAGCGGTCGACAGGTCGGCGCCGACCACGACCTCTCTCACCGCGACGTGATCGAGCTGATCTCGACGAAGCAAGCGGCGCCGTAGGTCAGTCGTCGTTTTCGGAGTCCGGCGCGCCCGCCGCCGACCCGACCGGTGTCGACGCGTCGGGGAGGTCCGCGAGTTCGAGCCGATCGAGTACCAGGGCAGTCGGTCGTCCCTCGCGGTCCCAGCCGCGATACGTGTAGTACTGATCGAGGAGGTCCTCGAACGCCTCAGGGTCGAGACCGTCGTCTGGCTCTTCATCGGTCTCGCTTGCCCCGTCGGTCCCCCGCGTCAGCGCCTCCGGGAGCCCGTCGTCGCTGCGGTCGAACCCCTCTCGGAGATTGAACAGACGCGTGAGCGTCCAGACCCGCTCGCCGAGGAGCCGGATGTCCTCCGGATCACGCTCGTCACCGAGGGCGGCGAGCCACTCCGCGGCCGCCCCCGGGCCGAAGCTCTCGGCGAGGAAGTCGTCGCCGACGAGACACCACAGCGCGGCCCGCCGGTTCTGCTCGTCGGCGACGACGGCGGCCCGTTCGGCGGACGTCCACCCCGGATCGGCCACCGCCTCCGTCTCGACCGGCCGGGCGCGTCGGTGGCAGCCCCCGCGGTCGCCGGTCGCGAACGCCAGCGCCATCGTCGCCGCGCCGCGCGGGTCGTAGGAGGCCAGTTCCAGTCCCTTCACGGTCGGCACGAGGTCGGTTCCGCCGAACCGCGCCGCGGCGGCCGCCACTCCGTCCGCGAGCGCGTCGCCGAGCGGGGTCGACCGGGCCGCGATCTCCTCGATCAGCGCCCTCGCGGCCGACTCGTCGCCGAAGGCCAGTTTGCGGTCGACGCCGTGGTCGGCGGGGTCGATCAACCCCGCGTCGCTCGCGCGAACTGCCCACGCGACCGCGCTGCCGGCGGAGATCACGTCGACCCCGAGCCGGTCGCAGACGCCGCCGAGGGCCGCCACCGCGTCGAAGTCGTCGATCCCGAGTCCCGCACCGAGCGCGATGGGAGTCCCGCCGCGCGGGACGGTGGTGTCGGAGTGGGTGTCGTTCGGACCGTCTCCGTTGGTAGTCGGCACTCGGAACCCGCCCGGGACCGAGTCGTCGGGACGCTCGCGCCCGGTCGCTCGCTCGCTCGCGCGCTCGACGCCGAGTTCTTCGGCGCCGTCGAACCGGCGGGCCTGCCAGCCGCGGGTCGGGAGCACGCCGGTCTCGTCGCCGAACGCGACGCTCTCTAAGGTGTCGCCCGCGGCGAGCCACCGCCCGGCGTCGCTGTCGGCGAACGCCGCCTCGTCGCGGTCCCGGAGGTCGCGGAGCGCGTCGGGAATCTCCGGCACCGGGTCCCGAGCGACGACCGCCTTGAGCCCCTTCCCGCCCATCACCGCGCCCGCGCCGCCGCGGCCCGCGTGGTGGTCGCCGCCGTCGGAGGCGATCGTCGCGTACCGGACACCCGCCTCGCCGGCCGGACCGACGCAGGCGACGGCGGCGTCCAGAAATCTCGCGTCGGTCTCGGCCGCGTCGAGCCCGCGGAGATCGCTCGCGGGCTCGATAGTCGCCTCCCCGTCGGTGAGCGAGAGGGTCACCGGCTCGTCGGCCGCGCCCTCGATCACGACTCCGAGGTGGTCGCCGAGCGAGCCGGCGAGCCGGGCCGCGAACGACCCGCCGCCGTAGGAATCGAGGAACGTGCCCGTAAGCGGCGACTTCGTCACCGCCGCGTAGCGCGGCTCTCCGGGGAGGTAGCCGGTTAGGGGACCGACGACGAACGCGAGTCGATTCGCCGGCGACGACGGGTCGATACCGGGTGCCATCTCGTAGAGGTACCGCGCGCCGAGCCCCTTCCCGCCGACGTAGCGCGCGAGCCATTCCTCGGGGACCGGCTCGCTGCGCACGCGCTCCGCGGAGAGGTCGACGCGGAGCATCCGGTCGGAGACGGTCATCGTACGCGTCCTCGCGGGCGGACGGGATTAAACCACACGCCGGGATCGGTCCACGCTGCGGGACCTGTCCGCCGTCGATCCAGCCTTCCCCGACCGATGGGCTTTCGCCCCAGGCCGACAACGGATCCGGACATGAAGGATGTCGTCGACGCTCTCGGCGCGGCCGCGGGGACGACCTGTCTCGTCGGCGCCGGCGGGAAGAAGACCACGCTCTACGCGCTCGCGGGGCGGCTCGACCGGGCGGTGATCACCGCGACGGTCCGGATCCCGATCTTCGATCGCGAGGTCGGCGCGGTTCGCGTCACCGAGGACCCGGTGGGAGTTCTCGACGAGATCGCGGCGAGCGGCGGAGACGGGCCGGCGGGAGATACAGAATCGGCGAGAGACACCGAGCCGGCGGAAGCCGCCGAGGCGTTTCCGCTCGGCCTCGTGCCGGAGCGCGAGCGCGACGATCGATATCGGGGGTACGATCCGGCCGTCGTCGACGAGATCGCAGCCGCGCACGACGGGCCGATACTTATAAAGGCCGACGGCGCCCGGACGCGCCTTCTGAAGGCCCCGAACGAGCGCGAGCCACAGGTCCCGGCGAGCGCGGATCGCGTGATTCCGGTGGCGAGCGTCGGCGCGGTGGGGGAGCCGCTGACCGCGGAGACCGTCCACCGCCCCGAGCGCGTCGCGGCGATCGCCGACGCGGCGGTCGGCGACGAGATAACGCCCGAACTAGTCGGTCGCGTTCTGGCCCACGAGCGAGGTGGGTTAAAAGGAGTTCCGGACGACGCGACCGCGATCCCGCTCGTGAACGCCGTCGACGACGGCGACGACGAGGAGACGGCGCGAGAGATCGCCGGAGTGGTTCACGAGCGCGCGGACGTGCCGCGGGTCGTCCTCGCGCGGATGATCGAGGGAGAGATCGTCGACACCGTCGAGTGAGAGCGGTTGGTCGCGCGGGATGAGACTGATTGTCCGTCGGAACTCACTTATAAGGCCACGCCGCGCCTATTCGATCGCATGGAACGTACCGTAACGGTGGTGCCGGAAGCGGGCCTTCACGCCCGACCGGCCTCGAAGCTGGTGCAAGCGGCGAACCGGTTCGACGCTGACGTGTCGATCGGCCGCGCAGACGACGGCGACGACGGACTCGTCCGCGCCGACAGCATGCTCTCGGTGAGCGGGCTGAACGTCGGCCACGGCGAGTCGGTCCGCGTCGTCGCCGAGGGCGCGGAGGCGGCCGACGCGCTGGACGCGGTCTGCGACCTGCTCACGAGCGAGGTTGAAGCCGAAGGCGACGGGGACGACGCGGGAGACGAGGCCGCCGACGGCGGTGACTCGACGTGAGGACGCTCACCGGCGTGGGGAGCACGCCGCTGTCTGGCGTCGGCACGGCGCGCTGGTATCGTCCCAACGCCGACCTGACGCTCCCCGACCGCCCCGACCCGTCCGCCGTCGACGCCGACGCCGAGCTGAGCCGATTCGCGGACGCTCGCGACGCGGCCCGCGAGGCGCTCCGGGACGCACGCGACCGGACGGCCGAGCGCGTCGGCGAGGAGGAGGCGGCGGTGTTCGAGGCCCACGAGCAGTTCCTCGACGACCCGGAGCTGGTCGGGGACATCGAGGACGCGATCGCTGACGGGACGCCCGCCGAACACGCCGTGAACGACCGCTTCGCGGCCGCGATCGAGCAGTTCGAAGCGCTCGACGGGAAGATGGCCGAGCGCGCCGACGACCTGCGAGACGTGCGGGACCGACTGCTCCGCGTCGTTTTAAATGCTGACGCCCTCGCCGACCTTGGTGACCTCCCGGCGGGAACGGTGCTGCTCGCCGAGCGCCTCACCCCGAGCGACACCGCGGAACTGGACCCGAGCGTGGTCGCCGGGATCGCGACCGTCGCGGGCGGCCGAACGGCTCACGCCGCGATCATCGCGCGGTCGCTGTCGATCCCGGCGGTCGTCGGGGTCGGCGAGTCGCTCCGCGAGATCGAGGACGGCTTCGAACTGCTCGTCGACGGCGAGGCGGGACGGATCGTCGTCGATCCCGACGCCGCGACCCGCGAGGCCGCCGAGGGCGACGCGGCGTCAGCGGTGTCCGAGCGCGTCTCGACCGCCGACGGGCGACCGATCGAGGTGGCCGCGAACGTCGGGAGCGAGGCGGAGATCGCCCCCGCGACCGAGCGCGGCGCCGACGGGATCGGTTTGTTCCGCACGGAGTTCCTCTTTTACGACCGCGAGAGGGCCCCGACCGAGGACGAGCAGTACGAGGCCGTGATCGACGCGCTGTCGGCGTTCCCGGATGAACGAGTCGTCGTCCGGACGCTCGACGTGGGCGGCGACAAGCAGGTGCCGTACCTCGACCTGCCGAGCGAGACGAACCCCTTCCTCGGACGGCGGGGGATCCGGCTCTCGCTCGACGAACACCGCGACCTGTTCGAGACGCAGCTCCGGGCGCTGTTGCGCGCGGCGGCCCACGAGGCCGGCGAGGGGCTCGCGGTGATGTTTCCGCTCGTCTCACGGATCGAGGAGGTCGAGGAGGCGGTCTCGGCGGTCGAGGCGGTCGCGGCCGACCTCGACGCGGAGGGGATCGACCACGCGATTCCCGACTTGGGCGCGATGGTCGAGACGCCGGCCGCGGTCTTCCTCGCGGACCGCCTCGCCGACCGGCTCGACTTTCTGAGCATCGGGACGAACGACCTCACGCAGTACGTGATGGCGGCCGACCGCGAGAACGACGGCGTCGCCGCGTACCACGACCCGCTCCATCCCGCGGTGTTGCGCGCGATCGACCGCACCGCGTCGGCCGCGGCGGAGACCGACGCGTGGGTCGGGATGTGCGGCGAGATGGCCGGCGATCCGGCGTTCACGGAGCTGCTCGTCGGCCTCGGGCTCGACGAGCTCAGCATGAGTGCGGTGACGGTACCGGCGGTGAAAAGTCGGATCCGAGAGATCGACACGGCGGAGGCGAGCACGCTCGCCGACGAGGCGCTCGCCTGCGAGACGCGGGCCGAGGTGCGGGACGCCCTCGGCCTCGACGGGGACTGAGCTAGAGCTTCTCCATTCCCCGAGCCGCTTCGGCCTGCTCCGTCACCGAGTCGAGCGTGGCGGACGGGTCGGTCGCCGCGACGGCCGCGTTGACCGCGCCCTCAAGTACGGGCGCGTCGGCGATGACCGCCTCCGCGTCGCTCAGTTCGACGGCGACGTCGGCGTTCATCACCGCGCTGCCCAGATCGACGAGGACGACGACCCCGTCGCCGTCATCGGCGGCGTCGATGGCGTCCTGGATCGCGTCCGGGACGGTGCCGATCCCGCCCTGTCCGTCGCCGCCGACGGGTTCGATCCGGGTGTCGCCGGCCATCTCGGCGGCGACCTCGACGATCCCCTCGGCGGCCCGCTCGCTGTGGGAGACGACGACGAGTCCGACCATCAGTCGTCCTCCGCCGCCGCAGCGTCATCGTCGGCCGACTCGTCCGGAATCGTCGGCGAGGTCGCGTCGACGTCGGGTATCTCGCTGTCGAGCGCGTCGGCGGCGACCGCGAGTATTTCTTCGAGGAGGTACAGCGTGCTCGTCGCGCCGGGGTCCTGATGTCCCACCGACCGCCAGCCGAGGTAGGAGGCCCGTCCCTTTCGGGCTCGAATCGGCACCGTGAACGCGACGCCTCGCTCCGCCGCGTCGACCGCCTTCGCGAGCGCTTCGAGCGGCGGGAGGTCGTCCGTCTCGACCGACTTCTTCAACGTGTGGACCGCCGGGGTGAGCGCGTCGACCATCGTCTGGTCGCCCACCCGAGCGTCCCCGCGGTCCTCGACCTTCTCCAGGTAGGTCTCGGCGAACGCCACCGCGCTCTCGGCCGTGACCCCGTCGTCGAGCTCGGCGCTCGCGAACACGAGCGACCCGCCGAACAGGGGGCCGGAGGCCCCGCCGACCTCGGCCATGAGCGTCTTGCCGACCGTCTTACAGACGGTCTGGGGATCGGGGTCGTCGAGGTCCCGGGCGGCCTCGGCGGCGGCGGCCCAGCCGCGCGCCATGTTCCCGCCGTGGTCCGCGTCGCCGATCGCGGAGTCGAGCTCGGTCAGGTGGTCGCGCTCGTCCTCGATGCGTTCCGCGACCGCCTCGACAGTTGCGACGACGGCGGCGCCGTCTGAATCGGCCTCGCTCGGCTCGTCCCCGCTCATTGCGTCTGAGTGAGCGCGGGGGTGTCCGCCGGCGCGCCGAACAGCTCCTTCAGCTCGTCGTCGACGGCGCAGACGGTGATCGATGCGCCCGCCATATCGAGCGAGGTCATGTAGTCGCCGACCCACGCGTCCCACGTCTCGAGATCGTGGTCGCCGAGCAGCTCCTGCAGCCGGCGGTTGACGACGAACAGCTCCATCTGCGGGGTGCCGCCCATTCCGTTGACGATCGTGAGTACCTCCTGTCCGGAGTCGAGTTCGAGGTCGTCGAGGACGGCCTCCGTCAGCGCGTCGGTAATCTCGTCGGCGCTCATCACCTCCGTGCGCTCAGTTCCCGGCTCGCCGTGGATCCCGATCCCCAGTTCGATCTCGTCGTCGCCCAGGTCGAAGGTGGGTTCTCCCTTCTCAGGAGTGACACACGAGGTGAGCGCGGTGCCCATGGTGCCGACGTTGTCGATCACCTTCTCCGCGACGCGTTTGACCTCCGACAGGTCGGCGCCTTGCGCGGCCTTCGCGCCGGCGGCTTTGTGGACGAGAATCGTCCCGCAGACGCCGCGGCGGCCGGAGGTGTACAGCGAGTCCTCGACGGCGACATCGTCGTCGACCACGACGCTCTCGACCTCGACGCCCTCCATCTCGACGAGTTCGATGGCGGTCTCGAAGTTCATCACGTCGCCCTCGTAGTTCTTGATGATCGCGAGCACGCCGTCGCCCGCGTCGCAGGCGTCGATGAGCGCCTCGAACTCGTCGGCGGTCGGCGAGGAGAACACGTCGCCCGCGGCCGCGCCGTCTAACATTCCGTCGCCGATGTAGCCCGCGTGGGTCGGTTCGTGGCCGCTTCCGCCGCCCGTCACGAGTGCGACCTTCCCCTCGACCGGCCCGTCGTC
The DNA here is from genome assembly GCF_051194165.1 of Halorubrum shenae. Taxonomy (NCBI): domain Archaea; kingdom Methanobacteriati; phylum Methanobacteriota; class Halobacteria; order Halobacteriales; family Haloferacaceae; genus Halorubrum; species Halorubrum shenae. The sequence goes on from NZ_JBLZNI010000010.1 coordinate 79,202, forward strand.
TCGGACCATCACCTGGGTGTCCGGGAGCCGCCGGAGGCGGTCAGGGTACGCTGCGGTCATCCCGTCGAGCATCTCGTCCACAACGTCGTCCGAGCCGTTGATCAGCTTCTTCATTGCCACAGACCATGTCACCCGCTGTGACATTAAAGATAGTGTCTCCGGAAGTCACAGCGGTCGTCAGTGTGGCAGTACCGGATCGATCGAGCGTGAAGGGGGTCATCCCTCCAGTTCGTCGACGATCCGCTCCCGCACGGCGCCGGCGTCGACGGGCGCCCACGCCTCGATGTCGTATGTCACGTCAGCGAGACGTTCCAGCCGCTCTGCGTCGCTCGCCTCGATCGCGGCGACCGCGTCCGCGGACAGCCGCTCCAGCACGGCCTCGGAGAGCGTCTCCCGGTCCACGTCGCGGTCGGGCACGTCGAGAATGTGCGGGAGGTCCTCGGCGTCCGCCGGCAGCGAGGGGAACGCGGCCGGGCCGACCGCGAGCGCGATCGCGTCGTCGTCGCTCCCGTCCGTGGGGTCGGCGGGCTCCGTCACCGCTTCCAGTGTGTTCCCCGGTCCCATCTCCGAGAGCGCTGCGGGCGGCGCGGGGACGAGCGCGTACTCCGCGACGGCGACGTCGATGGCGGCGGCGATGGCCTCGTCGTCGACCTCGGACCGCTGTTTATAAGCGAGTTCCGAGAGCGCCCGCGACAGCTCCTCGCGGGTGAGCCACTCGAACAGGTCGACGACGCCGGCAAGATCGTCGCGGGCGGCGACGCTGGGCGTGTCGGCTCCGGTCCCGTCTCCCATGGATTACTCCTCTCCCGCCGTGGAATCGGTGTTCGGACCCTCGGGCTGTTGGCGGTCGCCCTCCCGCGGCGTCCGGTCTCCAGCTCCGGAGTGTTCTTCGCGCGCCGCCGCGAGATCGGCCCGCGCCGCGTCGGCGACTTCGGCGGGTGTGACCGGCGCGTCGCGCCACGCCGGCAGGCGAGTGTCCGGCCCCGGCTTGCCGAGGGCGTCGGCGTACGTCGCGACCTGCTCGCGCTCGTCGGCGTGGTCGTAGTCGAGCCCGTTGAACGCGGCGTCCGTCCCGTAGCCGTGGATCAGCCCGTCGGCCGTCTCGCGGTAGCGGTCGGCGAGCGTATCGTAGTCGATCGCGACGCCGGCGCCCTCGACCGCTCGCAGCGTCGCCTCGCCGACCGCCCGACTCATGTCGGCGAGCCCGGTCGGCCCGTCGACGGAGCGGTGATCGTGTTCGTACCGCCCCAAGTCGACCTGCGCGCTCCCCGCGAACCCGGCGTGTGCGAACACCTCGCCGAGCGTTCCGACCTCCAACCCCCAGCCGCGCTGGACCCGGCACCGCGAGACGAGGTCGGTCGTCGCCGCGAACTCTCCGGCGAGCGCGTAGCGGAACGCGTCGAGGTACTCCAGTACCCCCGGCTCGCGGCGGTCGGTCGCGTCGGCGAGCGCGCGAACTAGCGGCCTGAAGAACAGCCGGAACAGCCGCCCGTACAGCGACCCGTCTTCGACGCGGGCGTAGTACCCCTTCGAAAACTCGTGGCCGTGCGCGAGCGGGAACAGCAGTCGGTTCAGGAAGTCGGGCGAGTACGTCTTGGTGTCGGCGTCGTGGACGACGACGAACTCCTCCGGTAAGGCGCGACCCAGCCCGAGCCACACGTCTCGGCCCTTCCCGCGGCTCCCGTCGAGCCCGCGGTCGGCGAGCAGCTCCGTGAGCCGCGGCCCGCCGCACCACAGGGGCTCCACGTTCACGTCGAAGCCGCCGAGCCAGTCGGCGAAGGGCCCGACGCGCTCGGCAGACGCGCGGAGGGGGACGACGACGCGGGCGGGGTCGACCGACTCCAGCGCGGTCAGGACTCGGTCGGCGGCGAGCGTCCCGTACTCGCGCTCCGTCATCGGCACGACGACCGCGGCCCGGCCGGTTGGGGCGTCCGGCTGGTGGTCAGTCAACGCGTGCAGCGTGGTCACGCGCTCTTGGACGTACTCCATTTATCAGTCGTACGGGCGGGACGCCCTAAATAGGTCCGATACCCGCGGTCCCCTGCCGGTCAGGCCGGGCGCTCCGTCCCCGCGGCGCCGCCGGGGACCCGACCGAGACGCTCCAAGGCCGCGTAGGCGACGACGACGAGCGAGAGGCCCCCGGCGAGCGAGAGAAACACCGCGTCGTAGCCGGCGCCCGCCTCGATCGCCTCGCCGACGACCCACGAGCCGGCCGCCTGCGTCGTCATCATCCCGGCGGAGAAGACGGCGTACGCCGACGCGCGCGACTCGTCCGGCAGCGACGCGAGCAGGTAGGTGTCGCCCGCGGGAAACAACATGTGGATGGCGAAGCCGACGACGATGCTGGCGGCGACGACCGCAACCAGTCCGGAGGAGACGACCACGAGGACGACGCCGCCGATGAACGTCGACACGATCCCGAGCAGGTACGGGACGTGGGGGAGGCGGTCAGCGAGGTCGCCGGAGACGAGAAACGCGGGGACGCCCGCGGCGAAGATCACCGTCAGCAGGTTCCGCGCCGTCCTGGGCGGGAGCCCCTTATCCACCATGTACAGCTCGTAGAAGTTGAACAGCCCCTGCCAGACGAAGCTCGTGAGGCCCATCAGCACGACTCCCGCCAGAATCAGCTTCCACTCCGAGAGCGCCCCGCCGACGAAGTCGGTGTCGCCCGTGCCGGCGTCCGGGAGGTCCGTCTGACGAGCGAGGACGGCGAAGACGGCGGTCGAGGCGGCGGCGGCGAGCGCGAGGCCGTAAAAGGCGAGCCGCCAGTCGTACCACAGCGCGACCGTGACGGCGGGCGCGGCGGCGACCGCGGCGAGCTGGCTCGCCATCCCGTGAACGCCCATCACGCGCCCGACGCGTGCCGGGAACAGCTCCGCGATAAAGGGGTTGGCGGCGACGAAGTACACGCCGGACGCCAAGCCGATCGCGAACGCGGCGACCATCAGCGTCGGGACGCCCGGTGCGAGCGCGACGCCGAGCGCGCCGACCGTCAGCATCGCTCCGGAGGCGAGGACCACGAACTGGCGGGAGAAGCGCGTCAGCGCCCAACCGGCCGGCAGCCGCGGGGCCGCCGAACCGAGCCACGCGAGCGTGACGATAAGTCCCGCCGTCCCCTCGCCGATTGCAAACTCGCTGATGAACTCGCCCACGAGGGGTGCGAACACGACCCGCGCGAAGTTGACGAGGAAGACGATCGCGCAAAGCGATCCGAACAGCCGATTCCGTGACACGGGCGAGATTCTCGGCGGCGGGAGACAAGCGTTGCGAAAGCGCCGCGTCCGACCGGCGTCGTACGGGGTTTTTATACCGTCTCGCGATCAATCTCGGTTCATGAAATCGACGCGGAAAGGACTTCGCGACGGCGACCTGTTCAAAGACACGTACGAGCGGCTGAACTGTGCCGACTGCGAAAAAGTTCTGAAAAAGAAGAACGATCCGGACGAGGTGTTCTCGGTCCGCGTCTGCCCCGAGTGCAAAGCCACTTATAAAGAACTCCGCTGACGCCCTCGTCTCCCGGTGCACTGTCGTCGAGACCGCCCGTCCCCGCGTCCCCACGATTTCCGTCACTCCGCGCCACTTGGTCCCTTTTTATCGCCTCGCGTCGCTATTCGAACACCGCGTCGAACGCCGACGCGCCGAGGGGGTCGAACGTCCCGGCGGCGACGTTCTCGCGGAGGTGGTCGAGGTCGTTCGTGCCGACGAGCGAGGCGGTGACCGCCGGCGCGCTCCGCGCGAAGTTGAGCGCGCGCTGCGCCGGGGTCTCGCCCGCGAGCGTCGCGTCGACCTCCGCCGGGATCGCGCCCTCAACGGCAAGTTCGCCTTGGCCGATGCTCGCGCTCGTCACCACGGAGAGGCCGGCCTCGTGGGCGAGCTCCAGCGTGGAGACCGGTTCCGCGTCTGAGTCGTCGTCGCCGGGCGGACGTTGATTCCGTCGCGTGAACGCGTCCGCCATCGCGACGTTAAAGGGGAGCTGGATCGCCTCGAACCCGTGGTCGTCGTCGGGGCCGATCGCCTCGCCAGCGGCTTCGGCCCGCGCGAGGACCTCCGCGAGCGAGAGGTATCGGTCGTCGCCCTCGGCGACCCGGAACGCGTCCCACGTCGCGACGCCGTAGGCGCCGACGTCGCCGGCGGCGCGCCGCCGCTCGAGGAGTTCGAAGGCGGCCTCCAACCCGTCGTACACCGCCTCCCGAGAGCGCGTCGCCAGCTGCGTCTCCGGGTTGTGGACGTAGTAGCAGTCGATCGCGTCGAGGCCGAGTCGTTCCAGCGAGCGGTCGAGCGACCACTCCAGGTAGTCGGGCGTTATCGCGTGCGCCCCGTTCGCGAGGTCGGCGGGCGCGACGATGCCCGGCTCCACGAACCGCTCGCGGACGTAGGCGGCGGGGTCGTCGGGTCGCTCGCCGTCGAACGGGAGGAACCCGCCCTTGGTCGCCACCACGACGGCGTCGCGACCGATCGGGGAGTTACGGACCGCCTCGCCGACGACGCGCTCGGCGCGCCCGCACCGGTAGTTGACGGCGGTGTCGACGTGGTTCACGCCGGAACGGAGCGCGAGGTCGATCGCCTCGCGGGAGTCGTCGTCGACGGCGGGGGTCGGGTCGCCGAGGTACGTTCCGAGCCCGACACTGGAGGCGACGCCCGGGCCGAACCGGCGGAAGTAAGTGCGCCCGAAGGCGTCGCCGAACTCGTCGCGGTAATCCCAGAGGGCCTCACGGGTCGCCATGTGGTCGAGTAGTTGGTTCACCGGTAAAAGTCGAGCGGGAAGTCGCCTCGCGGTCGACTCCATCACTCCGCGGTCGACTCCATCACTCCGCGGGAGGCGGTCAGTTGATGAGTTCGGCCGGGTGGTCGTCGACCATTAACGTGTCCCGAATGAGCGCGTCGACGCCCCGTCGCAACCGTTCGGAGAGCGCCTGATGAGAGATACCGAGGTCCGCGGCGATGTCGACGAGTTCGACCCCGCGGGGGACCGTGTAGAATCCTTGTTTCCAGGCGGTCGTCAGGGCCTCGAACTGCGCGTCGGTGAGCCCGTACCGGCCCGCCGGCTGGCCGCTCATCTCGCGGATCGCGATCATCTCCAGGTCGATGTCGTGCTCCTTGCAGTGGGCCATCGTTTCTCTCACGCCGTCGTGAGTCGGGAACATGAGACGGACGATCCAGCGCCCGTCGCTCGTCGTCGCCGTCAGGATCGTCGCTTGGTTCGTCACGAGCGTCTCGAGCAGGCCCTGGACGTTGTTGATCCATTTCATCCGGTACAACCGCCGGTCGGCGTGATCCGAGAGTAACTCGACTTCCTCTGTCGTGGGATCGTCTACGAGGACCGAATCGAGGTTGTCGTGGTCGGCGGCGCTCGCCCAGATAAGGGGCATCACGCTGGTGTCGCACGTCTCAACCACACCCTCAACCTCGAAGCTCGCGTTCGGAACCGACGAGAGCGTCTCAGAGAGAACGAACGTTTCGTGCGGAAGAGCGGCTGACAGTAGCGTGACCATGGCGGTCGCTCCCTTACTGGAGCTTTATATTAAAACAAGAGTATAGTTCACAATTAAATCACGTTATCAGTGTACTAATCTGACCAGTATGAGATCCGGAGAATCATCTCGGGGATCGCCCGTGTGGGTCCCGCCGTCGCCGAGGGGAACGCGCCGTCGACGAGCGCGTCGTACTGCCGTCAGTCCTCTTCGACCGCGACGATCTCCTCCTCAGGCGCGCCACACTCCGGACACGACTCCGGCATCCCGCCCTCGAGGTCGCCCATCTCCCCGCACTCCGAACACCGCCACATCAGGTACCCCTCACCGAACTCCTGCCCCGGAATGGTCTCCGCGTCGTCCCCCCCGGTCGAGCCGCTCTCTGTGGTTGCGACCTCGAACCCGTCACCGGTGTACTTGCTTACCTGCCCGAGGACCTGTCCGTCCTCGTCGTACACCGACTCACCGGGGGTGACGAGCTTGTCGTCCGGGTCCGCCCCCGCCTCCGTGTCTTCGCTCATGCTGGACACCTCCGAGGGCCGGACGGCGATCTCATCGGAGCCTCCGGTACAGTCGGGTGAGGGCGGAGGCGACCACGCCCAAGCCCGGCACCCATATCGAGACGATGGCCGCACCGAGCAAGAGGACCCCCAACCGGTTGTCCCGACGGGCGAACGCCACGGCGGCGTCGAGCAGGGTCGATGCGATTCCCAGTCTCTGTAGTGTTTGTCCGCCGCGTATCGATCGTCCCATGGTACAGCTACAGAGTCGAGATACAATAGCGTCGGGCTTGCATCCGCAGGCTCTTCGCCGGGAAATCGTCCCTGAGAAGTCCCGGTCAGCCCCCGAAGGACCGACCGCCGAGGTACGCGTACAGCCCGATGTTGACGAGGACGCCGGCGACGAGGAGCCCCCAATTGACGACGGGGTTGTTGTACCAGACGAGGTCGACGCCAATCGACCCACCGTAGATCGGCCAGAGCGGTTCGATGGAATCGGCGAGGTCCGGCGCCGAGAGCATATCCGCGAAGACGTGGGCGAGTCCGGGGATCCAGACCGTCAAGAAGCCGAATCGGATGCTGTGGGCCGCCGCTTCGGGGGACAGCCAGTCTGTGTCACCGACGACTGCCTCGACGACCTTCCCGACAACGGGACCGATGACCGCGGCGAGGATCGTCACCACGAGTACTGTGTGGAACACTCCGTGGTGTTTGACATCCTCACCGCCGTGAACGTCCCGTTCACTGAACCTCGGTATCCATCTCGTCGATCGCCTTTTCGGTAGAACACGGTTTGTCCGTCCGTGACCGTCCCTCGCGACGATCGAGACAACCGTCCGTAGTCAGAACGGGCGACGCGACCGGGTGTGCGATCGCGGCCCTTACTATTTCAGCGAGAAGGGCCCCGCTCCGGCGGTATGCTGGGCGACCGTCGAGAGCCGAAGCATGTACGAGGTCAACACGAGAAACGGGGCCAGCGCGACCGTGAACACGGTCGCAACGAAACTCATCAGCGGTGGGAGGCCGAACACCCACGCGCTGGGTAGGATCTGTGCATTGATCGCGAGGATGGCCGACGCGGTGACGAGGATCGACGGCAGCGAGATGACGAGCAGCGTCCGCGACAGCTGCGACACCTCTTGCGTGTAGTAGAGCGTTTTGAAGTACTCCTTCCCGGTGGCGAACAGCTTGAACGCCTCCATGAGTTCGTCGAGCTCCTCCCCGAACGTATCGGACAGGTCGCTCTCGTAGGCGGTCCGGAGCGTCCGCGAGCGGTCCATGTACATCCCGTAGTCCGCCTCCAGCCCGAGCCAGAGGATGCCGAACTCCGCACCGGAAGCGCTCCTCCGTTGATCGCCGAGCGGCTCGACCGTTTTGATGATCTCGTCGACGTACTCCTGTATGTCCTGGGTCAGTTCCTCATCGCTCCCCGCGGCAGTCCTCTCGAGAGCGGTCGCCCGATCGCTGATGATCGACGCCATCAGGCTGAGGAACGAGGCCGGGTCCGTGGGACTCTTCCCGCTCTCGCCCATCCGGTCGATGTCCTGTCGGAACTCCACCATTCCCCGGATGCGCCTGCCTTGCGTATCCATGGAGGTGATGTCGTGAGAGAGGACGATCGAGTTGATCGAGACCACGATTGACACGAGCAGGATGATGCCGCTCAACAGCGAACTCAGAATCGTCTGGACCGCGGGCGTCTCCGTGAGGACCCCCTGCATCTCGAAGGTCCAGATATCTCCGATAATCATGAGCGACGCGAACACAAATGTCAGCAGCGCACCAGATACCGCGAGTCGGTTGGCCTCCAGCAGGACCCACCGAATCGCGTGGACTCGTCCGTTTCGGTGCGGGACCGGGAACCAGTCGCGGAGGCCCCAGTAGTGGTCGACGATGCTCATGGTTGATTCGCTGTGAACCACACGATCAGCGTATCGACGACTGTCATAAGGACCACCCGACTCTGAAAGTCAAAAGACCGCGGCTTGCAGGCGCAACCCGGTTTATGTGTGGGATTCGTCATCGTGGAGGACTCCCACACCCGCGCGGGGTTTCGTTCGCGACCACGAGGGCAACCTCAACGTCCTTCGCGACCACGAGGGCAACCTCGACGGTTCCAACGCGGTCGCCAACCTCGGCCCGGAATCGTTCGAGGCGTTCGATACCCCCGTGGACCTCGGGAGACGCGGTGCCGGAGCGCGGCGCGCCTTTAAAAGTGGAGACGTCGATCTGTCGCCCGACGAGGAGCCGGCCCGATTCGACCCGGCGCCTCAGCAGGTGCGAGTTCCACTGACGTGACATCCGCAGGCAACGTGAGCCGCGGGGTCGCCCGTGATCGCGTCGAGAGCCAGGGTACGGTGTTCGACGAGTGTTCTATATAGACGCCTAGCAGAGGCAAGCAGAACGGTCAGTGTCTGAAGCGTTGTATATCCGAATGATATGGTAGACAAGATAACGCTGACAGCGGACGATGAGGGCAAGAACGTCGTAAACGCCGACGGTGACTCGATTGGTCGTGTTATCAGCGTGGAACACGGCATGGCACACGTCGATCCCGACCCGGGACTGACAGATACGATACGATCCAAACTGGGCTGGGGCGACGCCGACGAAGACAACTATCAACTCGATCCCGCCAGCATCGAGACCGTCTCCGACGACGAGATTCACCTCACCAGGTGACACCGTCCGCTGGGACGCTACCGGTCCGTCTCCTGCTGAACCCTCCTTTTCAGCACGGGACATCAAAATATCAGTATAAAATATAAAATATAACGGTTCAAAACTACAAAATCACATGAATGTTCGCCCTGCGGAGTCCGATGACAGAGAACAGATCAGCGCAATCGCACGCGACTCGCTGCAGTCGTCGTACTCGCTCAGTCCGGACCAGATCGAGTCGATACTCGGAGAGGAGTTCGACGACGCGGCACTGACCGACCTGCTCGACGACGCGGATACGGGCGTTCTCGTCGCCGAAGAGACGGTCGACGGCACCGAAACCGTCCGCGGGTTCGTCACCGTCGACGTCGGCGAGGAAGCGACGATCCGGTGGCTCCACGTGGACCCGACCGCCCGAGGCGGGGGCGCTGCCACGGCACTGCTCGAACGGGTTCGCGAACGGTACGCGGAAAAGCCGATCGCGGCGAGCGTCCTCGACGAAGCCGTGGAGGGCGGCGAGTTCCTCGAAGGGTTCGGCCTCAAACAGGGCGAACACGATCAGCTACTGGTCGGCGGAGAGGAATTCGCAGTCACCATGTTCACGGAGGGCCAATCGACGGAGACGGCGAACGAACCGACCGTCACGGTCCCGCAGTCCGTCACCGTCGACGGGGCCGACTTGCCCGTCGATCACGACGAGAGCGTTCCCGGCAGTGAGGCCCCGTTCTTCACCGTGTACGCTGCGGACGACGACGAGGAGGTCACGTACGGGTACTTCTGTTCACAGTGCGGCAGCACGAACGTCTCTATCGACGGCCTAGATCGGCTCGAGTGCGGGGACTGTGGCAACACGCATCTGGCCGACGAGTGGGACGATGCGTATCTGTGACCGGCTACTGATGGACGACGCTCGGTTGCCGAACTGTGAGCCCTTCGCTTCAATCCGGGTTACGGCTCCGCTCTCGGTGCGATGACCGACGGAGACGAGGCTACGCCGCAGATCGACGTCGGGGTCCTCATCGCGCACTCGCCGGGGACGGACGCCGAGCCGCTGCAGTCGTTCGGTGAGCGGATGGCCCGCGACGGCGTCGACGAGCTGGCGGCAGCCACGGACGCGACCTGGAACGTTCACTGCGGCGAACCCGACCCACTTACCGACGCCGCGCCCCGGCGGCCGTCGGAGTTCCTCGACGAAGCCGCACTGCACATGGTGAAACGCCCCTACGACCTCGTCGTCGTCGTGACCGACGTGCCCCTGACTACGCGCGACGAGCGATCCGTCGAGGGGCTCGCGTCGCCGATCGCGCGGGTGGTCGTCGTCTCGACGCGACGACTCCGTCGGAGATCCGGCCGCGAAACGGTCCAGGCGCTCGATTCGGCGGCCGTCCGCTGGAACGCCGCGACCCTCCTCGTGCATCTCTTCGGACACGTGTTCGGTGCGGACCACGGCGACGGCGGCGTGATGGCGTCGTTCTCGTTCGACCCCGATCGGCGGAGCGTTCCGTCGTTCGACGCGGACATCACGCAACACCTCAGAAAGATCGCCACTCGCATCCCCGAAGAAGACGTCTCGCGGGGGCGGCTTCGACGGCTAGCGTTTCACGCCCTGAGCCTCGCGCGGAACCCGTGGACCGTCGTCTCGACGCTGCTGCAGAGCCGCGCACCGCTGCTTCCGTTCTCGCTTCCGCGCCTCTCGACGGCCGCGGTGACGCCGACGCTAATCCTCGTGTTCAGCGCCGAGACGTGGGACGTGGGGCTGAACCTGACCAATCGAGTCGCCGCGCTGTTCGCCATCGGGAGCATCGTCGCCGCCGCCGTCCACCTCCTGTACGTCCAGCGGCTGTTCTTCCCCCGCAAGCGGAGCCAAGTGATCACCGAACACATGGCGTTGGTGAACGTGACGGTGTTCTTCATCCTCGTCGTGGCGATGATGGGGCTCTTCGTCCTCGTCGGATCGATCATGCTCCTGATCGAACTCGCCATCTTCCCGCCGAACCTGATGACGAACTGGCCGAGCCTCGAGGACCCAACCGTCGGGCTCACCGATCTCATCCGTGTGGGAGGCTTCATCAGCACGCTGGGCGTGCTGTCGGGCGCTCTCGCAGGCGGGATCGAGAACCGGATGGCGCTCCGCCATCTCGCGCTGTTCCGCGATCGGCCGTAAGCGGTTGGCAACGGTGTGCTAAGGCGCGGGTCGAGAATACTGTTCACAGGTAGCGATGTGTGTAGCTGTACGCAGTTCGCATGAGCTCGTCGACCCGCGAGTTGCGGATCTCCACCTCGACCGCTCCCTCTCGAATCGCCGCGACCACGGCGTCGGGCGTGAGTTCCGGCGCCTCGATCCGGGTCGCCGTCCGCCCGACCTCGAAGGGGTAGTGGGCGTCGCTCCCGCCGACGACCGGGACGTCAAGCGATTCGGCGAGCGCACGTACGCGCTCGGCGTTGTCGGGGTGCTTCCCGTTTATCTCGACGGCGTCGAACTCCGCGTCGCTCTCGCGAACGCGACTCCGTCGATACGGGTGCGCGACGATCGCGGCACACCCGTTGCGGTGCGCCTGCGACACGACCTCCTCCGGGGTGCGTTCGCCGGGAACCGTCCGACGTGGCGGATCCGGTCCGACGACCAAGAGGTGGCCGGCCGTCGTCGTGACTTCGATGCCCGGAATGAGCTGCGGTTCCCCCGTTGTGCCGTCGAACGCGCGGTAGTAGTCGTGGTTGGTCAGCGCGATTCCGTCGAGTCCGGCGCGTCGCCCCCAGAGCCCCAACAGCTGCGCCCCGACCGGATCGTACGGAGTCGGCTTCGCTTGGAAGCCGTGGAAAAACCGCGTGTGGGCGTGGAGATCGACCGTGAACACCGGGTCATCAGTCGACGATTCGCTGTCTCCCGGCCGGTCGCGGGTCCGTCGATTCACGTGTCCATCGGAGAGGAGTCGTATCCCTCCCCGACGACGAGCCGCAGCGTGTTCGGTCGAACAGTGAGTGCGAGGTCGCGTTGCTGGAACGTCTCCCCGTCCATGCTGAATCTGACGGGGTCCGACGAGCGGCCGCTGATGTCAAGCGACGCGGCTTGAAACCGGTCGATGTGGGGTGAGTCCCGTCCGAACAGCCGTTCGAGTACCGCGTCACTCATCAGATCAACGGTGGGCACGTCCTTGACGATCGCGACCTCGAAGCGGCCGTCCTCCATGTTGGCCTGTGTCGTCCCGTCCGCCGCGAACTGACGGCCGTTTCCGACCATCACGCTGAGCGCTTCACCGCTCCAGATCGACGTGTCTCCGTCATCCCCCCCGTCGTCGATCGTAAGCTCTAGCGGATCGAACTCCGTCGCGGTCCGGAGCGTCGTGATCACGTACGCCAACCCGCCGATGCGAGACTTCATGTCTCCGGACGTCTCGCTGACCGACTCGGCGGTTAACCCTGCGACGCAGGAGTTCACGAAGGGCCGATCGGTCGCCATCCCGATATCGATGGTCCGCCTGGCACCGTCATCGATGGCGGTGAACGCAGTTTCGAGATCGGTGATACCGATCTGTTTCGCGAAGTTGTTTCCCGACCCGAGCGGGAGGATACCGAGCGTGACGTCGTCGAACGCGTCGGCCTGGTCGATCCCCTGAACGACTTCGTTGATCGTCCCGTCACCGCCGCCGGCCACGATTGTCGAGTATCCGGCGTCCACGGCCTCCTGTGTCAGTGTCACCGCTTCGCCGGCCTGTTCAGACCGTTCAATCGCGTACCCGCTCAGATCCGCTCGGGCCTCGACCTTGTCGGCGTGTGAGCCGCCTCCGCTCTGCGGGTTGTAGATGATAACGGTGTCCGCCATACTAGCCTCCGTCGGACACGGTGGACACTCTGGTTGCGATGCCATTTCGGGCACCTCCCCGCTCGGAATTCGACCGCGGAGCGTGCTGATCCCGGAGCGTTCCGTCTGGTGTGATTAACAGCGTTCGAGACACTGTGTGCCCATCGCAGTGTCGTTTGATTGTTAGGAGGTCCGCTATTTTTTAAGCATAGGTTATTTCTTTATAAGGGCTGCCGGATACGAACCCTCACCAGGGCTTTCGTGGGTACCGACGCAGGCCGCCGACTGGACCTGTTCCGTCGTCAGTCGTTCCCGACGGCGGTCGTCAGTCGTCGCCGACGGCTGCGATGAGCGCGCCGGCGGGTTACGGAGAATCGAAGAGAAAGCCTCGCGCTTTAGCGCGGGGATGAATCCGACACCACCCTTCACAGTCCACCGTCCGATGGCACGGCTGGATATTCCACGCTGCTCCATCCAAGCCTTCAAGTGAATTTCTCTACATAGGTTACGTATGGCGAAACAGGTCGTTACTCGCACCTACACTGCTTCCATACGGAACCAGTCTCGGGTGCAAGACGACCTTGATTCGCTCGGGTTCGCCGCCTCGAAACTCTGGAACGTCGGCCGGTGGACATGCAGTCGGGTCTGGGATGAAATCGATCACATTCCCAACCACAACGAACTCACCACGTACCTCAAAAACCACGAACGCTATGATGACCTGCATTCGCAGTCAAGTCAGCGAGTCCTTCAAGAACTTGCTGAGGCGTTCAACGGCTGGTACGGCAACCGACAAAACGGAGATACGAAAGCGAACCCGCCCGGCTACCGCAAACA
>NZ_JBLZNI010000011.1:0-82315 GCF_051194165.1 Halorubrum shenae
ACCGCCAAATCATACAGAAAGTGACTATTTAGTGGTGTTCAGACAGCACTCTCTCGACTCGTTCGAGAAGTAACGATTGTCTAGATAACGATTGTAAATGATAATCTGAATCGCGTCTACACAAGGCCGTATACTTGTATGTGTGCGGTCGTAGCGGCGCCCAATTCGAAGTAGCGGTGCTAGATGACGTGACTCCCGAGTCGGTACCGCAGACGGAAGTCCATGCAGCACTCGAATCGGACCGCTCTCTGGTCCGCCAACGGGGTGCACGCGGCTGTGCGTCGCTCGCTGCGGACGACGTGGACGGAGTCAGTCCGTCTGTCGAGGAATGGGTGCGGTGTTACACGAACACAAGCAGGGCGTCGTCCAGACCGCCGCCTCGGCGTTCCAAATGGTTGGGGCGATCGACGCATCGAGTCAATTTGACCCCACTCCCCTCCTCTGGAGTGGACCAGGGAGTTAGCCACAGTATCAATTACAGGTGTATAGGTGTAATGCTAGGTTAGGTCAATGAAATCTCTAGCTCGAACTCGTTGGCAGTGGCGAGAATGATCTCGGGCACGTCCTCCTCAAACCACTCCCCTTTCGAGCGGTTTGCGGGAATCGCGACGCTGAACGCACCAAGGACCCGCTGATTAGGTCCGGTGACTGGGACGCCGACTGCCTTCACGCCGTCTAGCTGCTCCTCGTGATTGAAGGCGTAACCCTGCTCGTCGATAGTTTTGAGTTCGGCTAGCAACGTCTCTTTGTCAGTAATAGTCTGCTCCGTTATGGGTTCGAGCCCGTGTTGGTCGATGATCTCTTCAACGCGCTCCTCGGGGAGTGCCGAGAGGATCGACTTCCCGGCTGCCGTGGCGTGGAGTGGAAATCGCTTCCCGACAGTCGAATACGTCCACACAGCATGGTCCCCTGAGAACGTGTAGATGTAGACGCCCTTACCGTGTTCCTCGACGGCAAAAACGGCTCGTGAGTCCGTCTCCGACGCTAATCGCTTCGTATACGATTCCGCGGTCGTATACGGTTCCTTCCGCGTGCGGACGTACTCACCCAGCTCTAGAAATGCGAGTCCCAGATGGTAGATATCGCCCTCTTTGACGACGTAATTCGCTTCCACCAACGTCGCTAGGTGGCTGTGGACTGTACTCGGGGCGATGTCCAGCTCCTCGGCGAGTTCCGTCACTCTCGCACCGCTGCGCTCTTTGAGCAACTCGATGATTTCGAACGACGTCTTCGTCGTCGAAAGTGTGCGCGTGTTCGTGTTCTTTGCCATATCATGATTAATTGTACCAGTCATATAAATAATTCGCTATAACCGAATGTGCACCGGTTCGTGGGTGTGATCAACATTCTCAATATATAAGTTACCAATAGCCCAGCATCAAAATAGTATTTAAAATTCGTCTCTAGTAAATGTCGACCGATCTCGTCAACGTATCTGTTTGAACGCACCGATGATCTCATCTTGAACTGTCGTCGCTCTCGCTCGCTCTAGCCCGAAAGAGACGATATCGGGCATTTGACCGCGCTTGACTCGATTCGTAGTAAGCAACACCGCTGTAGCCTTTCGCATATCTTGAATCGGCCTAGAGAATTGAGAGTGATTTGTCCGATCCATCTGTGCGGTCTAATAGTCATCTTCGCCGCAAAGCGGTTCGATTCGACGGATTCGGTGTCCGTCGGAGGCGATGACTACCGCTCGGGCTCTCTCGGACCCATTCGATATGTGTGAAAGAAGCGGACCCTGATCGGGTGCCGGGTGATACAGACTGCCGTAGGTCAGTCCCTACCGACCGCTCGGTGTCGGGCGGTCGTCGCGGGACGCCGGTACAACGAACCCCATCGGTGCTGCTGCCGCGATACGTCCTCGAACGCGCCGGTCAGATGTCTAGCATTTCGCGCGTGTCGGCGGGAGTTGCGACAGGCCGTTCGAGTTCGTCGGCAATACGGGCAGTCCGGCGGACAAGCTGGGCGTTGCTCTCGGCAAGTTCGCCTTTGCGGTAGTAGACGTTGTCTTCCATCCCGACACGGACGTGGCCGCCCATTGTGATGGCCGCTGTCGTCATCGGGAGTTGGTGCTTGCCGACCGCGAGACACTGCCACTCGACGGGGTCGGGTAAGTTGTCGACGAAGGCTTTCATGTTATGGGGACCGGACGGCATTCCGTTTTGCATCCCGAAGATGACCGTCGCCCAGTAGGGTTCCGCTAGGAGGCCCTCGTCGATGAGGTGTTCCGCCTCTGGAATATGGCCTGGATTGAACAGTTCGAGTTCGGGTTTGACCCCGGCCTCACGCATTCGCTCGGCGTACTCCTCGTTCTGTTCACGCGTGTTCTCGGCCGTCCGCGTCTGGCCGAAGTTGATGGGACCCAGATCGACGGTTGCCATCTCCGGTCGTGGGTCCGTTTCCAGCACCGGAGCGATGCGCTCTTCTCGCGGGTAGATACCACCACCGCCCGTGGTGAAATTGACGATGATGTCATCGCAGTACTCGTCGATCGCATCCCTGATCTCTTGGTATCTAGCGACCGACTTCGTCTTCTCACCGCGTTCGTCACGGGCATGGAGGTGGACGATCGACGCCCCCGCCTCTTCACAGGCGGCGACGTCCTGTGCCACTTCGACGGGCTGGGTCGGGAGGTTCGGATTCGCCTCCTTTCCTTGGTGTCCCCCAGTCGTCGCGACGGAAATGATGAGCTTTCGGTCGAAGTAATCTTTGTAGCCACTGTATGGCATACCTCAATCCATCCATTTCATCGTGTTAATTCTTCCGGGGGCGCGTCTGGAACGGCCGTTTCGTGACGCCACTCGATTCACCGGCCATTTCTGGGTGGTACGTCTGTGCGTGTGTGACGAGCGTGTTCCCGGCGTGAAACCCTAATTTTTATTAATCACTATTAGAGAAGAGAGGGTATGCAGCAAGATAGCACAGCTTTGGTTACCGGTGGCGGCCGTGGAATCGGCCAAGCCATTTGTGTCGAGCTAGCACGACACGGGGCCGACATCGTTGTCGCTGACCTCGACTTCGACGAGATGCAGGAGACAGTCGAACTCGTCGAAGCCGAGAACAAGCGTGCCCGTGCAGTAGAGACCGACGTCACCGACCTCGAGTCAGTTGAATCGACGGTCGAGACCGCACTTGAGGAGTTCGGCAGCGTGGAGTGGCTCGTCAACAATGCCGGCATCGCGGGACCGACTGCGCCGTGCGAGTCCATCGACTCGACAGAGTGGGACGACACTCTTGACGTGAACCTCCGGGGAGCGTTCTACACCTGTCGGACGTTGCTTCCCTCGATGAAACGACAATCATACGGCCGCATCGTCAACATCGCCTCGGTGACGGGGAAGCGGCCGCTTACGCAGCGAACACCGTACGCGGCTTCGAAGATGGGGCTCATCGGATTCACGCGAACGCTTGCCGCCGAGGTCGGTGACCACGACATCAACGTCAACGCCATCTGTCCGGGATCAGTCGACGGTCCCCGCATCCAGCGAGTCTTCGAGGAGAAAGCACAGGCGACCGGCCGGTCCTACGAGGCTGTTCGGTCGGACGCCGAGGAACAGAGCCCTCGGCACGAACTGGTTAACAGAGAGGATGTCGCGAACACGGTCGCGTTCCTCTGCTCGCCCGACGCCGACAAGATGACTGGGCAGGATCTCAACGTCTCAGCGGGCAAAGTAATGTATTGAAGCGACTCGACACGCGAGACGACGGAACGAAATCCGCCCGGTGAGAGCGATGACTGAGAAAGCGTATCGTATGATCGATCATAAACTATATATTATAGGACTGTCCACAGCATATTGACGCAAACATGGCACAAGATAGCACCAATCAGACGAGGCGTCGATTCATGAAGAAAACCACCGTCGGCGGGTCCGCGATCGCATTGGGCGGCCTGGCGGGGTGTACAGGAGATTCGGGCGGTGACGGGTCAGACGGGTCTGGCGGATCGTCTTCGGACGGCTCGGACGGTTCGGACGGTTCGGACGGGTCCGGAGGCTCGATGACCTCGATGGCTTCCATCGCGAACAGACAGAACTCCTACTGGCTCAGCTGGGAGAAGGGCTACCTCGAAGCCGCCGAGGCGTTCGGCTACGACACGAACGTCCAGACGAACAACGGCGAGGTCCAGACCCAGCAACAGCAGTTCGACACGGCAGTCTCTAACGAGGCCGACTTCATCGTCGGCCAGACGTACACCAACGCCGCCGCAATTACGCTGGCGGAGACGCTGGTCGAGGCGGGCACCCCTGGTGTCCTCGCCGTCACCATCGCTGACTGGTACGTCCCGCAGGACGCCGGTGAGGAGTACGCGACGTTCTTCACGCCGCACTTTGTTAACCACGCTTACAGCGCCGCGAAGATGCTGTTCGAGGCGATGGGCGGCAGCGGGACGTTCGTTCATATCGAGGGGAACCGCGGCACTGCCCCGAACATCGGCCGGAACAAGGGTGTCGACTTGGCGATGCAGGAGTACCCCGACATCGAGATGGCGGGGTCACGCCAGCCGGGCAACTGGATTCGCTCGGACTCTCGCTCGGTCATGAACGACAAGGTCTCCCAGTTCGGCGACGACATCGACGGCTTCTTCGGCCAGAACGACGCCGTCGCGCTCGGTGGGATCACCGTCCTCGAAGAGAACGACATCGACGTGCCCGTCGTCGGCATCGACGCCAGCGAGCCTGGGCTCGCGGCCATCGCCGAGGATCGGATGACCGGAACTGTCTCGGGCATGGGCCCGTGGCAGGCCGGCTGGTCGGTCGCGAAATGTCACGACTATCTCAACGGCCACAAACTCAGCGACGCGGAGAAGATGATGTCGTTCAACGCGCCGGTCTGCGTCAAGAACCCCGACGACTGGACCGACACGATCGACCGGCTCCCGGTCGTCGACGCTGCCGACTACAACGAGGCGATCTTCTCGGGCGAGACGCCCTACGACTGGAAGAAGATGTCCGTCGTCGAGTCCGGCGAGGACGCCTGGGATCCCCAGATCGACATGCAGCCCATGAACCTCGACGACATGAAAGAAGTCCTCGACTGGAAGGAGGACGACAAACCGAGCGGCTATTCACTCCCGGGCGCCTACACCGATAGCGCGGTTCAAGAGGAGACCGCCCAGCTGTATCGGGACCGGTTCCAATCGAACCCGCTCAAATAATTCGTGTCACACTCCCCCATGGCATCAGAAACACACACCAACGCGACGGACGCGGACCGATCCGACCCGACCGGCGGAGGCGATCACAGCTTCCGCGTCGAGGGTATCTCGAAGTCGTTCCGGCATGTGCAAGCCCTCAAAGACGTGTCGCTGGCGGTCGACCACGGCGAGGTCATCGGTCTGGTCGGAGAGAACGGCGCGGGCAAGAGCACGCTCCTGAACATCTTGACCGGCGTGCTGCAGGCCGACGAGGGCCAGCTGTTCGTCGACGGAGAAGCGGTCACGTTCACGAACCCGCGCGAGGCGGCGAACTACGGTGTCTCGCTCGTCCACCAAGAGCAGGACATCATCAAGACCATGCGGGGGTACGAGAACCTTTATCTCGGTCGGGAGATCGAGCGCTTCGGCGTCCTCGAAAAAGAGAAGATGCGCAAGGAGGCGCAGGCCTTCGTCGACGACTTGGGCATCAACATCGACGTGGACGAGCGCGTCCGCGACTACTCGTTCAACGAGCGCCAGATGCTCGAGATCGCGAAGGCGTTTCACGTCTCGAAGAAGTCTGAGAATCCCGTAATCCTTCTCGACGAACCGACGGCCGGCCTTGAGGAAAGCGGCCGGAAGCTCCTCTTCGACCTCGTGAACGACCTGCGAGACCGGGCGACGTTCGTCTTCGTCTCCCACGAACTCGACGAGGTGCTGCAGATATCCGACCGAATCTACGTCCTCAAAGACGGAGAGCGCGTCGCCGACACGACCGCGGTCGAAGCCACCACGGGCTCACTGCAACAGGCGATGGTCGGCCGGGAGACCGCTGACGAGTACTACCGAGTCCCCGACCAGCAACGCGAAGCCGAACTCGGTGAGACGATGCTGACCGTAGACAAGGCGGTCCACGGTGATACGGTCGGACCGGTTTCGTTTTCCGTCCGTGAGGGTGAGATCTTCGGTATCGTCGGCGTCGAGGGCTCGGGCAAACAGCAGTTGGGTCGCCTGCTTGCGGGTGATCTCGACATAGCGCAGGGCTCGGTCTCGGTCGCCGGCACCACACTGCAGAGCCCGACGGTTTCCGATATGGTCGACGCAGGTGTCGGCTATATCCCGAAAGAC
The DNA here is from genome assembly GCF_051194165.1 of Halorubrum shenae. Lineage (NCBI taxonomy): Archaea > Methanobacteriati > Methanobacteriota > Halobacteria > Halobacteriales > Haloferacaceae > Halorubrum > Halorubrum shenae. The sequence goes on from NZ_JBLZNI010000011.1 coordinate 6,269, forward strand.
CGGAAGTCCGAGGGCCTGTTACTCTACCAGTCGGTGTTAGTCAACACGTCTCTCGCGATGGTTCGTGACATGAACGGCAACATGCCGTTGCTCGACCTCGGCGCCGAACAGCAGGCGACCGTTGACGCCATAGAGGAACTGTCTATCAAGACGCCGGGCCCCAACGCGCTGGTTCACGGCCTGAGCGGTGGGAACCAGCAGAAGGTCGTCATCGCCCGCTGGTTGGCCCAAGAGACTCCGATACTCGTGATGGACAACGTGACTCGAGGCATCGACGTCGGTGCCAAAGAGGAGGTGTACCGTCTCTGCCGTGAGCTTACTGACCAAGGCGTCTCAATCGTGTTCATCGGCGACGAGCTGCCCGAAGTCATCGGCATGTCCAACCGCATCGCCGTGATGGCGAAAGGGGAGTTTGTCGGCGAGGCCATAGACGCCTCACCGGGCAACAAACCCACCGAACAAGACCTGATACAGGAGATGATCTGACAATGAGTACAAGTAGCGTCAGCGAGTGGATCACCGACCAACGAGAACAGCGCACGCTCCAAGACTGGATACAGGATCTAGGCCCGTTCGTCATGCTGTTCGGGTTGATAATCGCGTTCTCGTTGACAACGGATCGCTTTTTGACCGAAGCCAACCTGCTCGACAACGTCGCAAAAAACGCCGTCACGCTGTTGCTGGTCGCGCTCGCCGGGACCTTCCCCATTCTCCAGCAAAGCATCGATCTCTCTGTCGAGTCGATCGTACTGCTGACGGGCGTCGTGACCGTCGTCCTGATTTCGGAGTTCGGCTTGGGTCTCTTGGCTATCCCGATTGCCATCGGCGCCGGGATGCTCGCTGGCCTGTTCAACGGCATCATCTTCACGAAGCTCAAGGTGCCCTCGTTCCTCGTCACGCTCGGGACGCTCTCGGTGATGGCTGGGGTCGGGAAGATCATCACCGGCGGGTCGACGATTACGTTCCGGAACCCTGCCATCCGCACCATCTCAAACGGGGAGGTATTGGGCATCCCCAACCTCGTACTCTGGGGGCTGCTCATCTACGTCAGCACCATCGTGCTTGCCTTCCGGACGAAGTTCGGCCGGTACTGCTTCGCGCTGGGCGAGAACGAGCGTGTCGTCGAATTGGCCGGTGCAAAGGTCGACCGCTACAAGATCTACCCGTTCGTGCTGTCGGGACTGTTGTGTGGTATCGCCGGCGTCCTGCTGACGCTGCGCATTTCCTCGGCCTCTCCGAACATCGGGAGCGGACTCCTGCTCCCCAGCATCGCCGCCATCGTCATGGGCGGGACGGCGCTGACCGGCGGCGTCGGTGGACCTCACCGAACCATTCTGGGGGTGCTCGTCATCGCGGTCCTGAACAACGGCATGAACCTGCTCGGCATCGACTCGTTCGTCCAGGAGATAATCCTGGGACTCGTGGTGGTCGGGGCAGTCGCCCTGTCGATCGATCGTGAGAAGATCGACGTGGTGAAGTAAAGCGACGCGTCTCGGTTTCCCTTCTTTCGACTCCGTCGCCCCGTGCGACCCGCACGCTCTCGCCTCTCGTTAGCGTACGACACGGTATTGGACGCACACTGGTCGCGGTAAACAATTCACCACAGGTGCAGCACGCGCTCGAAGACGCTCTTTCGACCAACTGCAGCGACGGTCTCGTTCTTGTCTACGTCATCGATTACAGCGAGTTTATGTTCAACCCCAACCGCGACGGCCGAGGGGGGCTGGTAGGCTGGTATCAGAACGCGATTGAGGACCCCGACGGCCTGTTCGCGGAGACCACAGAACGGACCGACAAACACGACGCCGATCTGACCGTAATAGGAAGCTACGGTCGGACGGGTGTCGCACGCGTCCTGCTTAGGAGCGTGGCCGAACAGGTCGTCCGTCGCTCCGACTGCCCGACGATGGTGGTTCACTGAGCATTGCCCGCGGAATGAATATAAAAGACAGAACGAGCGGTCAGTCAGCGCTCACGACGGCGTCGACGTGACCACTCGGCACGGTGCCTTCGTTGGTCCAGCCGCGGCGTTCGTAGTACTCGTCAAGCGCCGCCTCGAAGTCCGGAAGCGAGTAGGGGAGCGTATCGTCTTCACGGTCGACACCGCGCCGGTTATTGAAGTGTCGTTCGAGGTCGACTACCTTCGACCCCACGTTCAGAAGCGCCTCGTAGTCGGTCGAGAAAAGCGCCTCGAACCGCTCGGGCGTCATGAACGAGAAGGCGAACCGGCAGACGATGCCACAGTCTTCCATCGCCCGGGCGTTCTCCTGTTTTACGACCATCTCTGGTTTCCCTTCAAGCGTATCCTTGGGGAGTGACTCGTCATTGGAGACGAGGGGATACTCGTAGTGGTACATCGTAGCGAACATGTGGTCTGCTCCCCGTGTGGCGACCGCATAGGACAGTCCCTGGCCGTTGAGCGTCCGGCCGTCGTGGGCCGCGAAGGACAGTCCCTTGACCGTCCAGTTCTCGACGTCGAGTTCCTCGTGGAAGCGGGCAATTCCCTCCGCGAGCAGATCGCCTTCGTCCTCCCGGTGAGCGATCTTCTCTACCGTCTCGTGGATCAACTCCGCGTTGCCGAACTCGTCTTCGCTCTCGAGGTAGGCGGCGACAACGTTGCCACAGGAGATTGTATCCATTCCGTAGCGGTCACACAGTTCGTTCGACTGCATCACGTCGACCACGTCGTCGACGGCACAGTTCGAGCCGAACGCCATCACCGTCTCGTACTCCGGTCCCTCGGTCTCGACACCCCGGTCCTCGTCTCTCGTCGGAATTTTACAGGCGAAGGCACACGATGAACAGGTCCCTTTCTTGTACTTCTTCTCGCCGACGGCCTCGCCGTTGATACCCCTCACACCCTCGAAGGACAGTTCCGAGAAGTATCGCGTCGGGAGTGCCTCCACCTCGTTCGCGAGGTCGGTGACGTTCGTCGTTCCCTGCTCTTTCATGAGGCTGTCACTCGTCGCGGCTTCGCGGTGGATGTCCATCTGGGCCGGGTCGATGTCGGCCTCGCGACGCGAGTCACCGTGGAAGGTGATCGCCTTGACGTTCTTCGCCCCCAAGACAGCACCGAGCCCGCCCCGCCCAAAGGCTCGACTCTCGGTCGTCATGATAGAGGCGAACCGAACGAGGTTCTCCCCGGCCGGGCCGATACAGGCCGTGTGTTCCTCGCTCAGGTCGTGTTCTGCTGCCATGTACTCCGTCACTTCGGGGACCGTTGCACCCTCGAGTTCCGAGACGTCCTCAAACTCGATCCCGTCGTCTGTGACATGGAGGGCCAGTAGGTCGTCGCTCTCACCGGTAATCTCGACGACGCTGTAGCCGGTGTCGGCGAAGTTCCGGGACATGAAGCCACCGGCGTTCGAGGAGAGCAGTCCGCCGGTCAACGGTGAGACGCCGGTACAGTTCATCCGGCCGGTGAAGCTCATGTTCGAGGTCTGCATCGGGCCGGTAGCGAAAAACAGGCTGTTGTCGGGGCCGAGCGGATCGACGTCGAACGGCACTCGCTCGTGGGCGAGTCGCGTCGCGACGCCCCGGCCGCCGATGAACGATTCGAGTACGTCCTCCACGTCCGTGGTGTGGGTTTCGCGCGCACCCACGTCTACGGTCAGTAGAGGTCCCGCTATGTGTAGCATACGACTGTGCCTCTCACTCGCACACATTAAGCGTTCTTACTGGGCGTCACTGGCTACCAAATTTTCTGACTCCGACTTACTTACGCGGTGAAGCCGCCGTCCATGACGAGGTTGTGACCAGTGACGAACGACGACTCGTCGCTGGCGAGAAAGAGCGCAGCGTCGGCGACTTCCTCGGGTTGTCCGGCCCGTCCGAGTGGCGTCTGATCGAGGATATCGTCGGCTGTCTCGCCGTCTTCCATCGTCATTGCCGTTTCGATGAAGCCGGGGTTGAGCGCGTTGACTCGGATATCGTTCTCGCCGTGCTCGATAGCGAGTTGCCGGGTCAGATTCGTCACGCCGCCTTTCGAGGTACAGTACAACGAGGAATCGTCCAGTCCACGAATGCCACCGATCGAGGACATGTTGATGATCGCGCCACTGCTCTCTTGGTCAACCATCTGCTGAATTGCGGCCTGGCTACCGAAGTAGACGCCCTTGAGGTTGATGTCCATCAGCCAGTCGTAGTCGTCCTCGCCGGCCTCTTCGATTGGGAGCTGGCGTTCGACACCGGCGTTGTTGACCATGACGTCGAGTGACCCGTAGGCGTCGACGGTCGCGTCAACTGCGGCCTGCAGGTCTGCGATGGAACTGACGTCACATTCGACGTACTGCGCCGTTCCCCCGGACTCCTCGATGAGTTCGTGGGTCGGGTCACCGCCCATGCGTGGGTCCTCGCGAATGTCGGCGACGGTGATGCTCGCACCTTCCTCCGCGAATCGCCGTGCGATTGCCCGTCCGTTGCCAGATGACGCGCCCGTTACTAACGCGGCCTTCTCACCGAGCTTCGTTGCCATGTCTTTCCGTGGTAACTTTCCGCACATAAGTGTTGTCGCTTCGGGTTGGTGGGGTCCGTCGGCCGAGGGTGCTCGGTCCTCAGCGCCGGCCGATATTCGCACAGATGTTCTTGATCTGCGTGTAGTTGTCGATGGCCTGAACGCCGTTCTCACGGCCGATGCCACTGTCTTCGAACCCGCCGAAGGGCGTCTCGTTGCCGCCGGCGAAGTACTCGTTGATATATATCTGGCCGGCGTCGACCTCGCGAGCGAATCGGTGAGCACGGCCGATGTTCTCGGTGTACACGCCGGCAACGAGGCCGTAGTCCGTCGCGTTCGCGAGTTCGATCGCCTCGTCTTCGTCCGCGAACGGCGTGACGGTGAGGACGGGGCCGAAGATCTCCTCTTGGGCGATCCGGGTGTCCATCGGCACGTCGTCGAAAATTGTCGGCTCGACGAAGTAGCCGTCACGGTCGAGCGTGCTCCCGCCAGTCACCGGGTCACCGACCTCCGATCGGCCGACGTCGACGTAGTCGAGGACCTTTTTCAGGTGATCTCGTGAGACGAGCGGTCCCACGTCGGCGTCCTCGATGCCCGGCCCGAGGTCCAGTTCGTGCACCCGCTCGACTAGGTCGTCGACGAAGTCCTTGTGGACGTCTTCGTGGACCAGTAATCGCGATCCGGCAGAGCAGACCTGGCCGGCGTTCGTGAAGATGGCCGTCATCGTTCCATCGAGCGCGGCCTCCCAGTCGGCGTCGGGGAAGATGACGTTCGGGCTCTTCCCGCCGAGTTCAAGATGGGCTTCGGTAACGTTCTCGATCGCACCCTTCGCGACGGCTTTCCCGGTCGGGCCGGAACCGGTGAAGGTGACTCCATCGACATCGGGATGGCCAGTGAGTGCCGCGCCGGCGTCGTCCCCGAACCCAGGGACGACGTTAAGGAGGCCATCCGGGAGTCCTGTCTCGGTAGCGAGTTTAGCGAGTTCGAGGGCCCCGATTGGCGTCTCCTCGGCAGGCTTGACGACGGCCGCGTTTCCGGCTGCCAGTGCGGGAGCGACGCTCCGGGCGAAGAGGTAGATCGGGACGTTCCACGGGACGATATGTGCAGTGACGCCCAGTGGTTCGCGGACGGTATAGTCGACGTACTCCTCGGAGAGTGGGATGGAGTCGCCTTGGATCTTGTCCGCGATTCCCGCGTAGTACTCGAAGTGACGGGCAACCCGTTCGACCTGTCCTCGGGCCTCGCTGAGGGGTTTACCGTTCTCGAGCGTTTCGACGCACGCGAGCCGGTCTTTCTCCTCGCGGATCGCGGTTCCGATGTCCGTGAGGAGTCGACTACGCTCTTCCGGTGGTCGCCGCTGCCAAGACTCGAACGCGTTACGGGAGATCGCGACTGCGTCGTCGACGTCGTCGGCCGTTCCCATGGCGACCTCGGTGAGCGTCTCCTCGGTCGCGGGGTCCACGACTGCCAGCCGTTCGTCGGTCGTGGCTGGTCGCTCGTCCCCGTCGATCCACAGATCGTACGTGTCGCTAACCGTCGCGACTGCTTGGTTCGACATTGACAGGTAAACCGAGCTCCTCCTCAGTCAAATAGATTGTGCGTCAATGCACGGGTAACCCGATAGCGTGCCTTGCCAAATAGCGTGCCTTGCCAAACAAATGTAAGGGTACAATCATAACTTTTAATATCCGTTCTTCGGAAGCTACTTGTGCTATGTTAGAGAGTGACGCTCTAGTCGTGGATTCAGTGTCCCACTGTTTCAACCACACAGAGGATAATCTGAAACATCCACACGCTCAGCGTTGGAACGATGAGACGTACGAACTCGGCGAGCAACTACAGCCCGACGAATACGTCCACCCGAAGGAAGTATTCTACCGCGACCACTCGGTTGAGGAACTCGAACGGCTGCTCTTTCTTGAGAGCCAGGTTGACTACACGAACTACCATTCGCTCCCCCTAGACGACTACTTCCACGATGGACTGGTTGCTCGCGACAAAGGGTTCGAACTCCGCGATCGGAATCCCAATCGCGTGTCGATGTACGTCGACATCAACCCGCTCGACGACGACGCCGTCGAGCAGGTCGAGTATTACGTGGAAGAGAAAGACGTCGAAGGTATCAAGCTCTATCCCTCACGCTATCAGAACGGACAGGACCTCTCGCTGCAACTCAACGAAGACGCGGTCCGGCCAGTTCTCGAGAAGGCCGCCGAGCTGGACGTGACCTCTGTCGGGATTCACAAGTTCATTCCGTTCGCGACGGCACCCGTCCGTTACTTCCGGATGGGTGACGTCGAGGACGCCGCCAACGCCTTCCCCGACCTCAACTTCGAAGTCATCCACGCGGGCTTCTCGTTCCTCGAAGAGACGGTCTTCGCGATGGCGAGTCACGAAAACGTCTACGCAAACCTTGAGAACACGATCCACATGGCTGCCACGCGGCCCCGCAAGTTCGCCCGGTCGCTCGGCGAGATGCTCTACTGGGCTGGTCCGGACCGCATCGTGTTCTCCGGTGGGTCGACCGCCCTCCACCCACAGGCTGCCATCGAGGCCTTCCAGGACTTCCAGATTCCCGAAGAGATGCGTGCAGGTAACGACTACCCCGAAGTGACCGACGAGATCAAAGAGAAGATCCTCGGGAAGAACGCACTCCGACTCTTGGACAAGGACCCCGAGCAGGTCCGCAAGGACATCCAGGGCGATAAGTGGGACAAGCTCCGCCAGGAACGGAAAGAAGACGATGACTTCCCGGCCGAACCGTGGTCGACCTACGAGACGCCAGCATAACAATGAGTGTCTACGACACAGACGTAGACCCCGAGGCCGACCTTGGCCACGTCACGCCCGACACAGAATTCGACAGCGACCTCGCGATGGACATCAAGGCGCAACTGCGGGAGGTACTCGACCCATGCAGTTGCATGAGCGACCACCCGATCGACATCGTCGACCTCGGTCTCGTCGACGACATCACCGTCGACGAGGGGGCGGGTGAGGCACGGGTCGACATCCTGCTGACCTCACAGCGGTGCATGTACGTTATCGACATCACCGACGAGATACAGGAGCGGGTCGAGTCACTCCCGGATATCGAGACGGCAGACGTCCACCAGGTGACCTCGGGGAAGGTCTGGACGGCCGAACGCATGTCTGATGCCCAGCGAAAAGAGCGCCGCGAGCGGTTCGATGAACGAATCGAAGCTGCAGACATCACCCCGTACGCCGAACGGACGGACTGACCGATGACAGATACGGTCCTGGTCCCGGTCGACGATTCGGCGCAGGCGACCGCTGCCGTCGAACACGCGGTCACTCACTACGCCGAGGCCGACATCACGCTGTTGCACGTCATCCAGTACACCGAGAAGAAGACCAGTCTCTCACGAGGTGGCCGTGGCCGTGACGAGGGCTGGTACGCTGCCGAACGCGAGGTCGCCGAGGAACTGCTTGCGGAGGCCAGCGAGCTCGCCGAGTCTCACGGCGTCGGGGTCAGTACTCTGATCGAGGACGGCAGCCCGTCGACTGAGATACTCGACTTCGTGACCCAACACGACGTAGACGTCATCGTGATGGGCTTCCGAAAGCGGAGTCCGACCGGGAAGGCCCTGTTCGGATCGACCGCCCAAGATGTCCTCCTGTCGACAAACTGTCCGGTTGTCACCGTCCCGGCACCAGAGAACTGACGGCCCACCGGCACGTCGCGTTCGATCTGTCGTTTGAGCGCTGTGTGCCTCACCAATTCCGCTCTTCCAGTTGAATCGATGCTCGAAACGCCGCTATCTGGCGTTCTCGAGGTTATCGAGTGTCTCGGGGTTCTCGATACTGGACATGTCTCCCAGATCTTCGCCCGTGTAGGTCGCCTCAACGGCTCGGCGGATGACTTTTCCCGACTGCGTTTTGGGGAACTCGTCGACGAAGAGGACCTCCCGTGGGCGGAAGGGCTTGCCGTGTCCCTGCCCAACCATCGCACGAATTTCTTCGCGCAACTCGTCGCTCTCATCGGCTCCGTCCTCGACGATCGTATAGAGAACGACGGCAGTTCCGGTCGTGTCGTCGGGGACGCCGACTGCTGCCGCCTGGTTCACACTGTCGTGTTCCATCGCTGCGCCTTCGACCTCCGCTGGCCCGACCTTGCGGCCCGCGACGTTGAGCGCGTCATCGGAGCGACCATGGAGGAACCAGAGCCCGTCCTCATCTTTCTGTGCCCAGTCGCCGTGATCCCACATCGGTGGGTCCTCGAACGTCTGCCAGTACTCGTCGAGATATCGATCGTCGCCGCTCCAGAGCGACTTCGTCATCGACGGACAGGAATCCCGAGCTACGAGGTACCCGCGTTCGTGACCCTCACGGACGCTTTCCCCGCTCTCGTTGACGATGTCGATGTCCATGCCCAACCCCGGCCCGCCGAGTGTCCCGGGCTTGAGCGGTTGTGTCGGCATCGGCATGAGGAAACAGCCCATGATTTCGGTCCCGCCGGAGATGTTGATGATCGGCGTGTCCCCACCGCCGACGTGCTCGTAGAACCACAGCCAAGACTCGGAATCCCACGGTTCGCCGGTCGAGCCGAGCAGGCGCAAGCTGGAGAGGTCGTGGCCCTCGACCCACTCGTCGCCCTGCTTCCTGAGCGCCCGGATCGCAGTGGGGGAGATGCCAAACTGGGTCAGCTTGTGGCGGTCGATCATTTTCCAGAATCGATCGGGATCAGGGTAGTCTGGTGCACCCTCGTACATGACCATCGTCCCGCCGAAGGTATGTGTCCCGATGAGGGTCCACGGTCCCATCATCCAGCCGATGTCACTGACCCAGAGGAACCGATCCGATGGCTTGAGATCGAACCCGAAGTGTAGCTCCTTCGAAGCCTGGAGTAACGGTCCGGCGTGGGTGTGGACGATGCCTTTGGGTTCCCCTGTCGTTCCCGACGAGTACAGCAGCATGGATTCCTGGTCCGAGGGGAGCTGCTTCGTCTCGTAATCGTCGTCCTGGGACTCGACGGCGTCAGCCCAGTGTTCATCCCGGTCGTCGGTCCACGGGATCTCACCATCGGACGCGAGCCCGAGCCGGTCGTAGACGATTGTGTGCTCAACGTGGCCGGCCTGTTCAATCGCCTCGTCGGCTGTCGCTTTGAGCGTGATCTCGCCGCCTCGGCGCTGAAATCCGTCGCCGGTGAAGAGGACTGAACACGCCGCGTCGTCGATTCGCGTCGCAGCGGCGTCGACGCCGAAGCCCGAGAAGATGGGGACGGCGATGGCGCCCACCTTGAAACAGCCGTAGAGGATCGAGACGACCTCCGGAACCATCGGCATGTAGAGGCCAACGGTATCTCCGGTCTCGATCCCCCGTTCTTCGAGGGCGTTTGCGACCATGTTTGTCTGCCGGTGGAGTTCGTGATACGTGACCTCTCGGGTCTCACCGTCTTCACCCTCCCAGATGGTCGCGACCTTGTTCCGGGTCTCGCTGTCGACGGCTGCGTGTCTGTCGAGAACGTTGTGGGCAATGTTGAGTTCGCCTCCCGGGTACCAGTCGGTGAACTGGGGGCCATCGGTGTCATCCCTGATGCGGTCGTAATCTTCGAAGAACTCGATGCCGAGGTAGTCGACGAGTTCGTCCCAGAACCAGTCGACACCCGATTCGGGAACACCGTCGACCGTCGACGTAGTCCGCGCTACGAGCTCGTCGTAGTCGTCGATGTCGTACGTCTGCATGAATTCCCAGACGTTCGTCGACTCCACGAACGCTCGGCTGGGTTCGTGAACAATATCCGTCTCTGCCGGTGAATTCTCTTGCTCTGCCATGGTCGCGTAGATGTGTGTGTGCCCGGATACTTAACCTGACGGTCACCACTTTATAGGGTCGGACTCGCTACTCCTCGGTTCCGCCTCCCTCAAAGTGCCCTTCGCCTTTGTACATCTGTCCGTGCTCGACGTACAGCTCGTGGACGCGACTGATCTCGTCGCGCTGTGTATCGGTGAGCGGTTTCGTCTCCGCCGGTGCCCCGTACGCGAGGTGGCCGTCCGGAATCACCTGTCCTTCCGTGACCAGGCTCCCCGCGGCAACTAGGCACTCGGATTCGACGGTCGCGTCCTTCTGGATCGTACTCGACATCCCGACGAGGGAGTGGTCCGCGACGGTCGCGTAGTCGACGACGACGTTGTGGCCGATGGTTACTTCGTCACCGATACTCGCACCGTGGAGCATCGAAAACTCTTGGACGTTCGTCTCTGTACCAACTGTCGTCGAGCCGCGGTCGCCACGCAGGCAGACGAACGGCCACAGGCTCGACCGGGCTCCGACGGTCACGTCACCGATCAGATACGCCATCTCGGACACGAAGGCGGACGAATCTACAGCTGGTGTCGCTGCTTTTAGGGAACGCTGCATACAGCCATTACTGATGCATGACCGATTAAATCTTCCCTCCCGCACTGGCTACGACTGATTTCGGAGTAGCGAACCTGATAGCGTCCCGTCGCCGGTCAGTTTCGTGACGACGATGACGACTGCGAATGCCCCCATCGACACGATAAGGAGCCGCATCGCGGTCGTGATCGCGTACTGATCGCTGACGACGCCCATGACGACGGGCAAGATGGAGAGACCGACGAAGTTCGCACTGATCGCGATCGCGTTGACCGGGCCGCTGTGATTCGGAACCGTATCGATACCGAACGCGGAGAGCGTCGGGAAGAATCCGGAGACACAGAGACCAACGACGAAAATCCCGATAATCAATCCGATGCCGGTCCCGAGATAGAACACGTAGGCGAGCACGGGAACCGCGACGACCGAGAGGGCGAGGACGAGGGTCAGTGGTGCGATCCGGTCGGCAAGGTGGCTATAGACGAGTCGACCGGGGATGTACGCAGCGAGGAAGATAGACAGGACGACGTTGGCCGTCGATTGCGGGAAATACTGGCCGGCGAAGGTTGGTAACCACGTGAAGAACCCGCCTTCGATCCCGCCACTGAACAGGAGCGCGACTGCCATCCCGAGGATAGATGGATTCCGGAGTAACTCGCCGAGGTCCGACAGAGCAAACGAGTGGCCGTGGTCGAGATCTGCCGGGAGTTCAAGTGCGATCAGCATGACGACGGACGGAAGAAAGACCAGTGCCAGGACAAAGAAGGTAGTCTGCCAGGTGCTCGTCGCGAGCACCTGATTCACGAACAGCGGTCCGATGGTCGCACCCACCGCCCATGTCAGCGCGTAGAGGTTGAACAACTGGCCGCGACTGTCGGGATAGAGCGCGCTCAACAATGGTCTGTCAAGACCTCGAAAGATGCCGATCGTGATGCCTTGGCCGAGGAGGAAGAAGAGCAGGAACACGTACGTCGGGGCTTGACTCAGAAGACCGAGGAAAATCGCCGTCCCAGCGGCGCCGAGCAGGAGAAAGCGACGGGTGTCGAGTCGATGCGCGGCGAAGCCGACGGTCACCGCAGCGAGCAGGTATCCGAGCGTGCCAGCTGGTGCCACGAGTCCGAGGAAACTGTTCGAAACGGTGAACGATTCCTTGATACTCGGAAGGAGCGCGCCACGGACCTGCGACGTGATTCCGTTTCCGACGACGAACGAAAACAGTGCTACCGTCCAGAGCGTTCGCTTGTGCATCTCGTCACTCAACTGCTCGCAACTCGTCGATATAAACCTACTCTCTCGGACCCGCCGATTTCGAACGGCGATATTAAGTTACAGACGGTCGGTTGGGATTTCGTATATTCTCTGTCGGAATTCAATTGCATTGATAATTCTACTGAATAGATTGACTTGGAGTTTGTGGAGCGAGAGCTAAGCCCCCACGAGAAATTATTGAAGCCGGTATTCAACTCTGCCTTGTCAAACTATCATTTCCAAATACAATATGTTATAATTATAAGTTGGCCGTCAATCGAAGCTAGACAGCCATTCACAACTGAACTCAAAAGGCCAGTCAACAGTTTTCTGACGGGGCAACTCCGAATCGTATTCGGATCGATAAGACTACGATTCAGATTCAGTCGAACAGATACTGGCTACATCTGTCCGCTAACTATTATGCAAGTCACGCCATATATGAGAAATTTGTTTAAAGACATTACTTTATTCTGTTATTTCTTTATTACTATTGGCGAAAGCACCACATTAACGATTCGCTGTTTCTCGTTGGCTCTGGGGGAGATCTCACAGTTGCACTCTCATGAACCTCATTTCAGTTTTAAATTACTCACCGTGGAATCGGAATCCCGGCAAACATATATTCAGAGAAATAAGATAATGAATCTATCTGATATCAAATATATTTAGAAGTGCGGAGCCCGGGACAGCAGAATCATATCTCCGAGCCTTCGCCGTCCGCTGGAACCGATGCTTAAGCTACCACGACCGACCGCGTTGCCCTCGTCAACGAAGCGATCGAGAGTTACGACGCACCGTGCTACGAGACCCAGTTCGCCACAGCCGTCTTCGACGTCCTTGATGAAGAGCTCGAGGGCAATGATTCGAAGCGTCGGTATCGGTCTGACATCGACGAGTACTCCGAGATGCGCAGCGCGAACGTTGCGCCGGCGACGCTCGAAGGCGAGATGTGGACGCTGCGGATGTTCGCGGAGCACCTCGAACAGATCGACGCTGTCAAGTACGGCGTCTCGGACTCCGTGGGTTCGAGATCCCGCAGGTCGCGCCGAAGCACGTGAAACGGACTCCCGACGGTGACCATTTACGGCTCCGTGTCCCGTCGGGGAAGAACACAACCGGAAGTAGCGGGAAGCCTCGCAATGCCTCCCTCCCGAAGGATGTCGGAGGCGATATCTACCGAGACACTCGGTCGGAAGACATCGGCCGCTACGAGTCAATCTCTCCGTCGACTTGTACAATGTCGCTCATGCGGTCACCTCCTGTGCGCGCGCCCACACCCACGCGTCGCCCTTCTCGTCGAGTATGTCGGCGTCGAAGCCGCACAGGTCGCGCAGGTAGTGCGTCCAGAACTCGCGGTCGAACGACGCCGGGACGTCGCTCTCGGCGGTCGAATCGGCGAACTCGTCTTGGTGCGTCGGCGGTGTTGGGACGGTCATTCGTCTTCGCCCTCAGCGATCTCCTCGCAGACGACCTCGCGGAGCTCCTCGAGCAGATCTGGGTGATGCTCCTCGAGCATCTCGATCTCTTCAGGGAGTTGCTCTCGGATCCGTCGACGCACCCGGGAGACCGCCTGGTAGCGCTTGGAGTCGGCGACATCAGCCTCTCCAGAGATCCGGTCCTGTTCTGTGTCCGTGATAAGCCCGCGAGACTTGGCCATACGGGCGGGTTTTGTGTCACCCATATTGGTTCCTTATATTCGGAACGCCAAATAGGTTAGGAATATTCGCAACAATAGGAATAATCATAACGTTACGAATATTCACACCCTATGCGTGGGTAGCTGATAGACTGTGGAGTAGGAAGCACCGGGATGCAGCCAGAAACGGTCTGGCCGCCGGCCGAAACGCCTACCCATCAGCGACGAGACAGCGACCGTATGCAAGCCCGTGACCTGATGGAGTCCGACGTGAAGACGGTCGGCCCCGACGACGACGTGGCGGACGCGTTCAAGAAGTTCGCTCGGTACGACTTCAGCGGGTTCCCCGTCGTCGACGACGAGGACCGGCTGGTCGGCGTCGTCACCGAGTCTGACCTCGTCGACCTGTTCGAGCCTGACGACGAGACGCTGTGGATCCCGATCGGGCTTCCCCCGTTCGTCGACACACTCACGTACCAGGTGAAGGCACCGTGGGGCGACCTCGACCTGGGCGTCGACATGCTTCGCAACGCCGACCGCCCGATCTCTGACGTGATGAGCACCGACGTGGCGACCGTCGCCCCCGACACCGACATCGACGACGTGCTCGATCTGCTCTCCGGTGACGACCCGAACATCAACCGGGTGCCGGTCGTCGAAGACGACGGGCGAATCGTCGGAATCATCGCCCGTCAAGACGTTATTCAAGCGTTTCGAGACAAGCGGCTGACGTGAGGATCGGTGGCACGGTCGAACTGCGGTGGCGTTTCAGTCGACCGGTAGAGACTACTAAAGACGGTCAGGGAGAGCATCGGGGACTCGGAGGCCAGCCCCGAACAGCCGGCGAGGCCCGCGCAGAGCGGGACCGCGCCCTGGAGGAGGGTACGGCGTCTCATACGTGGACTGTTCACACGATTTATAAGTGCTTTCTGGAGCGACGGAGTCCGGGGCAGGTGCGTTGCTCCCTCCGCTTACTGCAACCGATACCGCAGGATCGCGGCGATCCCGCCGAGGTTCGAGAGCTGCTCGCCGGGGGCGAACTCCGAGGAGAAGACGACCACGTCGCCGCCCTGCTGTTCGACCGACTCGATCACCTCGTTGACGTCGATCGACCAGTCGCCCTCGTCTTGTCGCTCCATCCGGAGGCGCTCGTCGACCACGAGCAGCGTCTCGATCGCGCCGAACTCGGCGGCCTCTGCCACGTCTTCGGGGCCGTACGTCGCCTTCGCGCCCTGCGCGATCTCGGCGGTGAGGTCGTCGATGAGCGTCGCCTCCTTGGAGATCCGGGTCTCCTTCTGCACCTCGTCGACCGCGCCGCGCTTGAGCACCTCGTGGACGCCCCGATCGCCCGCGGCGGAGGTGTCGACGGTGGTGATCTCCTCGGCCATATCACGGTGCTCCTCTTGGATGTAGTCGAGCGCGTCTTGCTTCGTGAACCCCGGCCCGGCGAGGATCACGGCGTCGGCGTCGAGGTGTGCGAGCGCCTCGCCCAATTCGGCGAACAGCTCCTCCCGGGGGCGGGAGTAGTCGCCCTTCCCGGTCGGCTTCGTGAACGAGGCGTACTCCTCGGTCCCGTACTGCTGGACGGTGTGGACGTAGGCGGCGCCCTCCTCAACGGTCGCGATGGCGACGTCGGGGTTCTCGGCGGCCTCGGTGGCCTCCTCCAACCGCTCCGTCTGGTCCGGCTTGAAGCGTTTCTCCACCGTGATCTCGTCGTGTTCCTCTACGTTGAGCGTGTGGTGGGCGTTGAGCTGGTCCTCGCGCGAGCAGCCGACGATCACGCCCGAGACGCGGAGGCGGTTGGCGAACCGGGCGAACTCCACGTCGTCGACCTGCAGCGTGATGAATAGGTGTTCGCGCTGGCCGCCGGTATCCCGCATCTGGTCGTCGTTCCGCTGGATCCGGCGGGTGGTGTCGCCCTCGACGAGGTCCCCGGGCTCGAGGACGTGCGCGAGGTGCCACAGGTCGTCGACGTTCTCGGGGACGAGAGTGAGCCGCTCTCGACCTTCCTCGCCGTAGCCCCGATCGGTGATGCGCATGTCCGAACGTCACTCCGGTCGCGTATCAACTCTTGTCTTCTGGGTCGGCGACGTCGACGCTCCACTCGAACTCGTCGCCGCCGGCAGCCGTCTCCTCGGTGCTGGCCGCGTTGCGGGCGCGTGTCCCGTCGTCGCTGGCTGTATCGACCGCGCCGCCTCGCTCGCGCTCACCCGACTCACCGCCGGGAGCGTACCAGTCAAACCCGCCGTCCGCCCCGAGAGCGCCGCCTGTCCGGTGGGACGCGGAGCCGTCGGCGCACACCACCTCAGCTCCCGTTTCGTGGAGAGTCACCCCATCGAGCGGAACGGTCCGTCCCGTCTGTACCGCCGGAGGGACCTCGGGGATCCGAGGGTATGCGCGCCCGTTCGACCGGCCGACACGGACTGCGTCCGCCGCGGTCGGATCGACCGACTCGTCGACACCGATCGGCTCGACGACGTCTATCGTCGCCGCCGCCCCACGCCCGTACAGTCCGTAAGCGGCGACGCGGACGACGAAGACGAGCGCGAGGCCGATTACGACCGGGACGAACGGGCCCGCCAGCGCGTAGCCCGCGCCCAGCGTCGCGGCCGCCACGACCCACGCGGCCGCGTAGGCGCTGGAGCCGGCGAGACGAGCAACGCGGCGCGGACGGAAGCCGTCACGGAGGCGCCCGGACGCGGCGAACGCCGCCAGCGCCGCCGGTCTGACGTACGCGAACGCGACGAGGTACACCGCCGAGATCGCCCCGACGAGCCCGCCCGCGAGCGCGATGACGGCGGTCACGCCCCCGTCACCGAGGGCGGTTCTGACTACGTCTGCAGCGGGAGCGGGATCGACGGGCCCAGTTCGAAGAACGCCGCCCGCGAGGGCTACGACCCCGATCACCAGTCCGAGCGGTGCGAGGAGGACGGCGCTCAAAAGCGCCGACTTGAGGCCGTTGCGATACAGGTCATTCCACGCGACGAACGCGGGCGCGCCCTCGGCGTTGCCGTTCGCGACGCCGGCGGCGAGGACGCGGACGAAGTAGCCGCGAGCGACGAACGCGGGCGCGAGCGCCAGCGGAGCGAGCAGAACGAGGGGCGGGAAAAGCAGCGAGCCACCGACCCAGACCGGAGTGACGACCCACGCCAGCAGCGTGAGGAGCCCGCCGACGACGAGAACACCGGCCGCGTCAGTCGAGCGCATCAGCGCGGTCACCGTCCCCCGGAGCATATCAGATCCTGTCACGCGACACAGATAAATGGTACCCGGATCCGACGACTCGCTCGGGAGCAGCGGGCCGGTTTCGCCCCGACCGATCACCGATCGCGGAACCTCCCGAGAGTTTATATAATTTCGTGGAGTAGTGCGAGGTGGCCGCGCGGGACAATCGTGTGCCTCTGACAGAACCGATCCCGGCCGTCCATCGTGACGGCCTATCCCCGTCCGCGGCTTTCGAAGCCACTCGTGATTCTCCGTCAGCCGCCGGTACCGATTTATCACGTCCGGACGTGGGTCGCATATGACCGGTGACGAGCGGACGACCGAGGTGGAGCCGACGCTCCGCAGCTACGGGATCAGCGTCGAGGCCGTCGATGGCGGCGACCCGCTGGATCTCACGTATATGACCGCGTTTCCCGGCCGCGAGGTACATCGCGGCGAGATCGGGCGCGCGCTCAACGCGCTCATCGACCGCGCCGAGGCCGACGCGTGGGACCCCGTCCGGGTCGAGGGGACCGTGGTCCGCTCGCCGGGCGACGTGCTCGGAACGTGGCACGCGGAGGCGGCGTGGTTCGAGGCGCTGATCGCCTACGAGATCAGCGAGACCGAGTTCTCGTCTCGCGTGCTGGAGACGCTGACACACACGGACGACTCCACCCACGTTGAGGACGAAGCGTGACCCGCAAAGACCCGGTGAACCGCGCGCAGCGACGGCTCGTCCGCCCGCCGCGCGAGCGGTTCGCCACCCGGGAGCTCGCGTTCGACGCCGACGGCGATACCTGCCGCGGCACCCTCTATCTGCCGGGCGGCGACGGCGAGGACCCGCCGGTCGTCGTGATGGCGCCCGGCCTCGGCGCGGAGCGGAGCTTCGGCTACCCGGCGGTCGCGGAGCGCTTCGCCGACGCCGGCTACGCGGCGTTTCTCTTCGACTACCGGGAGTTCGGCGCGTCGGACGGCGACTCACAGCTCGTCGATCCCGCGGGCCAGCGCGCGGACTACGCGGCCGCGATCGATCGCGTCCGACGCGTCGACGCGGTCGGCCGCGAGCTGGTTCTCTGGGGCGCGTCGCTGTCTGCCGCGCACGTCCTCACGCTCGCGGCGGAGCGGCGCGACGTCGATGCCGTGATCGGTGCGGTCCCCATGCTTGACGGGCGAGCGATTGCCCGGCGCCGCGGCGGCAAATACCTCGCGCGCTCCGGGATTGCGGGCGTCCAAGACCTGCTCGGTCACCGGCTCGGTCGCGGGCGGACGGTTCCGATCGTCGGGTCTGCTGAGGCGCTTGCGGCGATCACGGAGCCGGGAACGAAGCGGAAGTACCTCGATCTGGTCGACCGCGACTCTGTGTGGCGCAACGAGACGCCCGCGCGGTCCCTGCTCCGGGTGGCGAACTACCGCCCGGTCGAGCGGCTCGACGAGATCCGGGCGCCGACGCTGCTTCTGGCCGGCACGGACGACGCCATCGTCGACAGCGAAGCGGTTGTCGACGCTGGCGATACGCTGTCGCGCGGAACCGTCGTCACCATGCCCGCGGACCACTTCTCTCCGTTCGGCGAGGACTTCGAGCCCGCTGTCGGCCATCAGCTCTCCTTCCTGCGGGACGCGCTCGACTGAGGTGGCTGCCGGCTCGCTCGCCGACGGCGCGCTCCGTTTTTAAGTGCCCGCGGGCCGGATGGTCAGATATGACCACTGTCGCGCTGTTGAGCGTTGCACCGGTGATCGAGGACAGCATGGCCGGCGAGGTCGCGAAGGCCGTCGCCGCGCTCGACGAGTTCGAAGTGAGCTACGAGACGAACCCGATGGGGACCGTGATTGAGGCCGACGACGCCGAAACGGTGTTCGCCGCGGCCGCGGCCGCTCACGACGCCGTCGACGGCGACCGCGTCTCGACGGTCTTAAAAATCGACGACAAGCGGACCGCGGAGACGACCGCCGATCGAAAGGTCGAGGCCGTCGAGGAACACCTCGGTCGAGAGGCGGCGCGAGAGCGCTAGCCGAGCGCCGTCCGTGGCGGGGATTCGTTAGTGGTATTAGTACGTAGTCAGATAGCCACGCATGGCAATACTGGTCACTGGCGGCAGCCGCGGCATCGGACGGGCGATCGCGATCGAGTTCGCCGAGCGCGACGTCGTCGTCAACTACCGGTCGAATGAGGACGCCGCGTCCGAGACGGCGGAGCGGGTCCGCGAGGCCGGCGGGAACGCGATCACGGTTCAGGCCGACGTCTCGGAGTCCGCCGCCGCGGACCGACTGGTCGAGACGGCGGTCGACGCGTTCGATTCGCTCGACGCGGTCGTCAACAACGCCGGAGTCACGCGGCCGAACCGCCTGGAAGAGACGACCGACGCGGACTGGGAGTCGGTGATCGACACCAACCTCTCGGGCGCGTTCCGCGTCACCCGTGCAGCGGCTCCGCACCTCCGGGAGAGCGCGGGTGACGTCGTGTTCATCTCCAGCGTGGGCGGCACGCTCGGGACGGTCGACGCCAGCTACGCCGCGAGCAAGGCCGGACTGCACGGGCTGACGCGCGCGTTGGCTCGAGAGCTCGGCCCGGCCGGCGTACAGGTCAACGCCGTCGCGCCGGGCCCCGTTGAGACCGACCTCAACGACGTCATCCTCGAGTACCTCGAAGCGATCGAGTTTCACGGCCACGAGAACGTCGACACGCACCTCCCCGAGTACGCCTGCTCGCCCGCGGACGTCGCCGACTCCGTCCGGTACCTGATCGATACCGACTACGTCCACGGCGAGATCCTCGAAGTCGACGGCGGCATGCACCTGTGAAGGGGCCGAATACGGTAGGTCCTACACCGCCTCCACGCCCACGTCGCCCCCTGCCGTCGCGTCGCCGGCGGGGTTTTCGACCGTTAGGTCGACGGTCGTCGTGCGCATGACGGTCGCCTCGTCGCCCCCGCCGGCGACGTCCGCGCGGAACACCACGTCCAGCGTGGTCGTGTCCGTCTCGCCGCCGGAGAGATCGGTTGCGGAGAGATTCTCGCTCGTCACGGCGTCCCCTCTGGCGGTCGCGTCGGCACGCTCGAACCGCGCGGTGAGGCCCCCGTCGACCGCGTCGAAGTCGGGCGGTGCGTCAGACGCGGTGTCGGACTGCCCGTCGTCGGGTCTGCCGACCGACGCCACGGCTCCGGGCGTCGCTCCGGGATCGTCCGCCGTGAGCGTCTCGCGGTACACCTTGTCGACGCCGGCGTCGCTTCCCACGGCGAGCGTGAGCGTCACGCGCTCGACGCCCTCGGAGAAGTCGGTCCACGACACCTCGACGGCAGGCGAGAGGTAGACGGACTCGATCCGCCCGTCGTTGCTGGTAACCGTCGGGGCGTCGCCCGCCTCAAAGGCCGCGGGGTCGCCGTCGACCGCGGCCGCCGGTCGACTGGACGCGGCGAGCGCTCCGGCCCCGGTAAGTGCGGCGCCCGCAGCAGCCGCGACCCCGCCGAGGACCGATCGTCTGGTTGGCTCCCGTTGCGCGTCGTCGTCCCGCGAGTGGTCGCTCATCACGGCCCGGAGTGGCCGCGGTATCCGATATAAGGGTCCGGCCGAGAGGCCGCCGCTCACCCCTTAATGTTACACACCGGGAACGTCCGCGCGACCTTGTCGCCGATGCCGAGTTCGTCGCTGACGCGGATCACCTCGTCGATGTCCTTGTAGACGCCGGGCGCCTCCTCGGCGATGGTGGCGCCCGACTGCGCTTTCACGTAGATCTGCTGGTCGCCTTCGAGGTCGTCTTGCACGTCCTCGCCCCAGAACTCCTGTTTCGCCTGCGTCCGGCTCATCAGCCGCCCGGCGCCGTGAGCGGTGGAGCCGAACGAGACCGACATCGACGCCGCGCCGCCGCGGAGCACGTACGAGCCGGCCCCCATGCTGCCGGGGATGATCACGGGCTGGCCGGCGTCGCGGTACACGTCGGGCACGTCCTCGTGGCCCGCGGGGAACGCGCGCGTGGCCCCCTTGCGGTGGACGTACAGCTCGCGGTCAGCGCGGTCGACCGCCTCGTCACCGACCGCGGGACGGCCGTCGGCGTCGACGCCGACCTCGTGGGTCTCCTTCTTCGCGATGTTGTGCGCCACGTCGTACAACAGCTCCATCCCGAGGTCCTCGATCGGGTCGGCGTCGAACACCGCGCCGAACGTCTCGCGGGCCTGATGGGTGATCAGCTGGCGGTTCACCCACGCGAAGTTGATGCAGGCGCCCATCGCGCCGTAGTACTCGTCCGCCAGCTCGGAGCCGGCGGGCGCGGCCGCGAGCTCCTTGTCCGGCAGCGAGTCGAGGAGGTCGCCGTGCTCCTTCTCGATCCGCCGGAGGTAGTCGTTGCAGGTCTGGTGGCCGAGTCCGCGGCTCCCGCAGTGGATCAGGACGACGATCCCGTCCTCCTCGAGCCCGTACTCGTCGGCGACCCCTTCGCGGAACACGTCCGTGACGCGCTGGACCTCCAGGAAGTGGTTGCCCGAGCCGAGCGACCCCATCTGGTTGCGCCCGCGGTCCATCGCCTTCTGCGAGACGTACTCCGGCCGCGCGTCGGGCCGTCGCCCCTCGTCTTCACAGCGCGCGAGGTCGCTTTCGATCCCGTACCCCTCGTCGACAGCCCACTCGACGCCGCGTTCCAAGGCGCCCTCGATGGCGTCGGCGTCGCCGTCGATGACGCCTCCGCCGCCGAGCCCGGAGGGGACCGCCTCGAAGAGCGCGTCGACGAGCTCCGACTCGCGACCGCGCACGTCGTCGTAGGTGAGGTTCGTACGGACCATTCGGACGCCGCAGTTCGAAACAACGAACCCGTTCGCGAGGAACGTGTGGGCATCGTGTGTCACGCCGAGGTCATAGACGCATTTCGATCCTGCGTCCCGGATACCCTCGATTTTGACAGCGACGGCACCGTCCGGTCTGACGTCAAGTTCGGAACGATACTCGTCGAATCCGGGGAACTCATCACCGGGGCGTGGGCGACCCTCGCGCCCGCTCCAGACGCTCCGTTCGACGAACCGGTCGTTGATATCGAACCGATCCACGAGGTCCGAAACTTCACAGCCGCCGTCTGCGAGCGCCTTCGTCTCGGAAGCTATCGCTTCACGCCGCTCGATTTCCCGCTCTTTGGTCCGAAGATACTGAACGGCTTCCATCGCGCTGCGCTGCTTTTCGGGATGGTACCGATAGCCGACGCGACTGAAGAATCGAATCAGGTTCTCGGAGTCGTTTTTGACGCCCAACCGGAGCCGGATCGTCGAAGCCGAACTGTTCGTATCCGTCTCGAACGATTCCATGTCGTTGGTCCGGATACCGACTCGGTCGAGGAACGCGGCCATGTCCGCCAGAAATGCCCTCCCCGCTGCTTCCGTGTCCAGGGTTCGCGTCTGTGAAACCTTCGGACAGTAGAGGTTCTTGTCGTGCTGTGCCGCCGGTGCGTTCATTTCGGCGCCGCAATACGTCGAGTAGAAGAGCGCCTGCTGCCAGTCCGCGAGTCGGTCGAGATAGTCGGGCGTGGTGAATCCTGACGATACTTTCGGGCCCTCCGGGACCCCGAGCTCGACGAACACACGTCGCAGCGCCTTGGAGGTTGTCTTGAAGCTGTACTCCGTCCGCTCGAAGGTGTTTCCGTCAATGTCGTGTGACCGGTCGCGTTCATAGATTTTCGACGGCGTGAACCCGATGGCACGAACGTCGTCTCGTATCTCCTCCAGTTCCTCTGGAGACCCGTAGAACCACGTCTGGCCCTCGCCGCCGTAGGACCCGTCACCGAGGAGGAAGCCGACAATTTTGAGCAGTCGATTGAACGTCTCGTCCGTCGAGCGGAGGGGGAACAGCCCCCGTTCTTCCAGAACCTGACGTATCTGGGGGTTCTCGTCTTCGAAATCCTCCGTTGAGAGGATGGTAAAGTCCTCGGGGGCTTCGTGTTCGAGGCCCTCGAACGGGTGGACGTACACCTCGTCGTCCGCGTCGAGGTCATCGACGGTGATCATCCCGTCTGGTGTCTCGAATCGGTGGTCACCGGTCGCCTCGATTCTCCGACCGGTCGACGTTTCGAGTTCGCACACCGGTTTCGATCCGGATTCGGTGAACAACTGAATCTCCGACGCCAGCAGGTCGTCACCGGTCGCGACGGCTGCACGCTCGTCCTCGAATCGGTCCCGAAGCGTTTTAAGCGGGACCCGACGACCGAACGAGAGTCGAACGTCGGTGTCGCCCGGCAAGCAGTTGATGTCATAGCCGACCGCTCCGGGCGATATACAGCCGGTTCGGGCGTCGATCGCGCCGACGCCGCCGACCGGGAAGCCGTACCCCTGATGGCCGTCCGGCATACAGAGGGCGGGCTCAACCATCCCGGGCAGGTGGGTGGCGTTTTTTAGCTGCTGAAGCGTGTCGTCTTCGCCGATCTCCGCCAACAGGTCCTCGCTGGCAAGCACCCGCGCGGGGACGTTCATGTCGCCCTCGCGGGGGATCTCCCAGACGTGCTCGCGCACCTTCTCCAGTCGGATTCCGTCGAACTCGCGCGTGGTCATACCTGTGATTCGGTGCGGGGGAAGAAGGGCGTTGCGTCAGCGGGCGCGGACGCGGCGGTGCCTGGCGGTCGCGGCCTTCGCTCGCAGGCGAGCGTCACACGTCGAACACGACGTACGCGTACCACTCGTCGTCCCGTCGTTCGAGGGTCATCTCGGAGTACGTGACCGCCTTGATCTCTCGGGCCGTGACGGCGTCAAGGGGAACGCCGCGAGCCGTCGCCTCGACGGTCCACGCCGCGTCGTCGTCGGGGACGGCAGGTTCCGCGACGGCACACCGATGGCCGGCGGGGAGCACGAGCCGCACGTCGCGCTCGTAGATCAACTGATCGAGGTAGTCGAACAGGAGCGCCTCGCGGCTCTCGGCGGTCACGGTGAACTCGAATCGGTCACCGCTCTCGGGAACCGTCTCGCAGCTCGCGGCGGTGAGCCCGTCGGCGACGGCCTCGAACAGCGACGCGAGGGTCGGCGCGATCGCCTCGACCGCGATATCGGCCGTGTGTTCGCGGAGGGCGTAGCTCATCGGTCGTCACCTGGTTCGCCGGGGGCGGTCCGCTTGGTTTCCCGCCCGTCGCGGTCGTCGTCCGGGCGCTTTGCGGCGTCCGACATCGAGGAGTGGTACGAGCCGATCCGCTTCCCGTGACCGGCGTCGCGGACCTGTGTCGGCGACACGCCGTCGGCGTCGGCCGCGGCGCGTTCGAGGGCGACCCCGCTCGTCACCAGCGCACGGATCCCGTCTTCGACGGTTAGGTCGATCTCGACGATCCGGCGCTCGGGGACGAACAGGACGTGGCCGCCCATCACCGGGTTCGGGGCCATCGGCATGAACAGCGTCCGCATTTCATCGCTCCCGGCGGGGGCAGTGATCGCGTCCGGGGGCTCGCTCGTGACGAACGCGAGGGTGTAGGTCCCTTCGGTCGGGAACTCGACGAGGACCACCTCTTGGAAGTTCCCGCTGTCCGACTCCATCATGGCGTCGCTCATCTGTCGGAACCCTTGGTACACGGAGCCGACGCCCGGGATCTGCTCGATCGCGTAGTCGACGTAGTCGACCGCACGCTCGCCGTACCGCGTCGACTCGACGACGATACCGATGAGGAGGATCGACCCGACGAACACGACCGGCGTGGCGATCTCGATGGCGACCTTGCGGCCGATCGGGAGCGTCCCCGGCGGTAACACCGGCACGACCGCCGTGGAAAAGGCGTTCAGGTAGTTGTAGATCGCGTTGAACACCACGCCCAGCACCGCGAGAGTGATGACGGAGGGCACAATGACGGCGATACCGGTCAAAAGCGCCCGTCTGAGGCGTCCGCGGTCAGATGGCGACTCGGCAGCCATTATCGGTCTCACGACCGACCCGACCAAAACGCTTCCGTCGTTAGGTGCGTCCAGGGTATCATCGGAGCCGCCGGTTCGGGGCCGAGCACGGCGAGGGGTCCGGTTCGCGCCAACCCTGCTCGACCGCAACCGTTCCCGGTGGCGGTGGAGTTATATTCCGTTGGCGTGTTAGTTTGCTGCAGTGAGCGTTACCGTGGAAAAGCGGACGGAACCGCCCGGCGAGTCCGACCACGCGGCCGACGCGTGGGAGCTCAAAGAGCGGATCCGATCGGCGGAAGGCGTCCTCCGACAGAGACGGGGGTTCTTCGTCGACGCCTACCGTCGGTCCACGACGCACCTGCTGGTCGAGAGCGACGAGATCGTCGCGTTCGCCTCCGTGCGCCGCGACGGCTACATCTTGTTTCTGGCCGTCCACCCCGATTACCGAGGGCGCGGCCACGCCGAGCGCCTCATCGCCGACGTGGCCGCGGACCACCGATCGGTCACCTGCCACGCCCGGACGACGAACACCGGGGCGCTCGGCTTCTACGAACACCTCGGCTTCGAGGTCGTTCGCCGGATCGACAACTACTACGAGGACGGCGGCGACGCCTACTACCTCAAGCTCGGCGGCGAGTCGCTCCGCGAGCGGCTCTCCGGATTCGTCGGCCGATAGCACTCCCTGGACTGCGCCGGCCCGTGGTACCCCCCGATCCCTCCAGCGCCCGCGAAACCGATAGCCATTAGCGCGCGCCGCGAGGAAAACCGGCCATGACCGAACCCACTCCCGCGTCGCTCGCCGACCGCGTCCGCGAGGGCGACGTGCGCTTCCACGAGCTCGAAGAGCACGCCGACGCCGACACCGCCGCGGCCGCCCGACGCCGGCTCGTCAGCGAGACCGCCGAGGCCGACGTCGACGCCCTCGGCGAGTACGCGTTCGACGCCGCAGACGCCCACGGATCAAACATCGAGAACATGGTCGGCGCCGTGCAGGTGCCGATGGGCGTCGCCGGCCCCGTCGCGGTCGACGGCGGCGCGCTCTCGGGCGAGCGCTACCTCCCGATGGCGACCACGGAGGGCGCCTTGGTCGCCTCCATCAACCGCGGCTGCTCGGTCGTCAACGACGCCGGCGGGGCGACCGCCCGCGTCACGAAGAGCGGGATGACTCGGGCGCCCGTCTTCCGCGTCGCCGACGTGGCCGAGGCGGAGGCGCTCGTCTCGTGGGTCCGCGATAACGAGGAGACGCTGCGGGCGGCGGCCGAGTCGACGACGAGTCACGGCGAACTGCTCGACGTGACCCCGTACGTCGTTGGCAACAACGTCTACCTGCGGTTCCGCTACGACACGAAGGACGCGATGGGGATGAACATGGTCACCATCGCGACCCGCGAGGCGTGCGACGCGATCGAGGCCGAGACCGACGCCTCGCTCGTCGCGCTCTCGGGGAACCTCTGTTCGGACAAGAAGCCGGCCGCGATCAACGCGGTCGAGGGCCGCGGGCGCTCCGTGAGCGCTGACGTGGAGATCCCGCGCGAGGTCGTCGAAGAGCGGCTCCACACGACGCCGGAGTCGATCGCCGAGATCAACACCCGGAAGAACCTCGTCGGCTCCGCGAAGGCGGGCGGGCTCGGCTTCAACGCCCACGTCGCCAACGCGGTCGCGGCGATGTTCCTCGCCACCGGCCAAGACGAGGCGCAGGTCGTCGAAGGCGCGAACGCGATCACGACCGCGGAGACGACCCCCGACGGGGACCTGTACCTCTCCGTGTCGCTCGCGAGCCTCGAAGTGGGCACCGTCGGCGGCGGGACGAAGCTCCCGACGCAGGCCGCCGGACTGGACATCCTCGGCGTCCGCGGCGGCGGCGACCCCGCCGGGAGCAACGGCGACGCGCTCGCGGAGGCGATCGCGGTGGGCGCGCTCGCCGGCGAACTCTCGCTGCTCGCGGCGCTCGGCTCGAGACACCTTTCGTCGGCGCACGCCGACCTCGGGCGGTAGGAGTCGACCGGAGTTCGGTCCTGACCCGTCAGTCCGACCAGACGGCGCAGTCCTCGCGCAGCGCGTCGCGGCCGGCGTCGGTGATTCGGAAGACTTCCTCGCCGGTCACTTGCTCGACGAGCCCCGCCGCATCGAGCGCGTCCAGCCGCGACTCGACGTGGTCGACGTACAGCCCCGTGTTGCTCGCGACGAACGCGGGATAGTCGGAACCGACGTCGTCGAGGTACGCCAACACCCGCTCGTCGGTGCGAGTGAGCGCGATCGTCGGGCGATCCAGACCGCCCTCGCCGTCGCCGTCCTCGGGCGGCGTGTCCCCTCCCGACCCGGCGGTCGGCGCGTCTGACGCGGGCATGTTGTGCATGTGAATGTATACCAATATAAAGAGTATTCCGGCAGTTCCCGCGCGTTGAGAGTCGCCGTCGAGGAGGGGGGGGTGACGAGCCGAGTCGACTCCGGTCGGTTCAGTCGTCGGCGTCTGCCGACCCTTCCTCGGCTGCACTGGCAGTGCCGGACGCGCCGGACGACGAGTTCGGGAGCATCGGCGTTCCGTCGGCGCGAGGGCCAAGTCGGGGGCCGTGCGGCTCCGCATCAGGGTCGATCCGGCGGCGGGTGCGGTAGTCGGTCGAGCGCTCGACCGGGGTGCGGCCGATCGCCGTGATCATCTCGACGTAGTCGTCGAACGAGCGGAACTCGCCGTACTCGCCGCCCGCTCGCTTCGTGATCTCCTCGGAGAGAATGGTCCCCATGAAGTCGTCGGCGCCGCAGTTGAGCAGCTTCAGTCCGTGCGCGTCGCCGGACTTCACCCACGAGGCCTGCACGTGGTCGACGTTGTCCAGGAAGAGGCGCGCGACCGCCACCACCAGCTCGTCCTCGTCGCGCGAGGGGCCGGAGTCGACGACGCCGTGGCGGTAGAGCGGGGTGTTCTGGTGGATAAAGGAGAGCGGAACGAACTCCGTGATCCCGCCGGTCCGGTCCTGCAGATCGCGGATCACCCCTAGGTGCTGGGCGCGGTGTGCGACCGTTTCGACGTGGCCGTACATCATCGTCGAGGTGGTGTCGAGGCCGGCCGCCATCGCGCCCTCCATCGCCGCGACCCAGTCGTCGGTGCGGATCTTCCCGGGGCAGATCACGTCGCGGACCTCGTCGACGAGGATCTCCGCGGCGGTGCCCGGCGCCGAGTCGAGCCCCGCGGCTGCCAGCTCGCGGTACACCGTCTCGTACTCCCAGTCGGTGCCGCGGGCGGCGTGGTACGCTTCCTCCGGCGTCATCGAGTGGACATGGACCCCGCCGACCGACATCGCCTCGATCTGATCGACGTAGGTGCCCGGATCGGTGGCGTACCGCTCGGGCGGCTTGTAGTTCACCTCGCTTTCCGGATCGTCGTACGACCGGAGGATCTCGTGATGCTCCTCGTTCAGCGCGAGCGCGGGGTGGAGTCCGGACACCGAGCACACCTCGTAGACGCCCATATCGAGGGCGTCCTCGACGATCGCGCGGGACTCGGCGGGCGTCTTCGTGAAGCCGGCGTGGTCGGCGTCGCTGTCGGCCTCGAAGGCGTGCGCGGAGTCCTTGAAGTTACAGAACAGACAGCCGGTGTTGCAGGCCGTCGTGACGTTGTTGTTGAGGTTGGCGACGAACGTGACCTCGTCGCCGACCGCCTCGTGGCGCCGGCGGTCGGCGAGTTCGAGGACGCGCTCTTTCCGGACGGGATCGATCCCGTCGGTGTCCGTTCCGGTGGCGAGCAATTCGGTCGCGTCGTCGACTGAGAGGCGGTCGCCGTCGCGGGCCGTCGCTAGCGCGTTCTCGAACGACTGGTCGGTCGACGGCTCTGCGAAGCCGAAGTCGTCGTCGAGGTCGGTGGCGTCGCGGTCTGATGCGTCGGGGTCCCGCGCCGAGTTCATCGCGTGTGTCTCACCATCCTACGGATAAAAACGGGAGGGTCACGGCACTCAGAAAGCGACCGCAACGGGGCGAGTACGGAGAGATCGGCGGTCCCTCATCCTCGACGGCACGACAGAAGAGAGCGGAGTCGGGTCGAGAGACGGCGCTCGAACGTGGATTTAAGTGGCTCACCGAACAACAGAACGGTAACCCGAGGCGGTTCACCCGCCTTTCCCTAATGAGACAATGTCGGGATTCGTCCCTTCGTCGTGGAAGTCACCGCTTCCACCAGACGAGCGGGCACAGGACGCGAGAGACGACGCCGAACTCTCCGTCTCACTGCGGCGAAGCTGTCGTCCGGCACGGAACAACACGTACTCTACGATGAGAGACCAGAAAAGCGAGTTTCTGACCGAGTTCAACGAGCGGATCGATCACCTACCCGAGTCGGTTGACCGAGCAGCGGTCAAGCGTATGCAAATCGTTGCGTACGTTCTCGATGAGGGCATCCGCGTTCCGGGAATCGGCTATCGTATCGGTATCGATCCACTGCTCGGTATTCTCCCAGGGGCAGGAGACGTACTCAGCGGCGGGATCTCGCTGTACATCGTGGCTGAGGCGGCCCGTCTCGGTGTGTCCTACGCGACGCTGCTCAAACTGATCGCGAACATCTCCTTGGACGTGGTCGTGGGAACAATCCCAGTCGTCGGCGATGTCTTTGATATCTTCTGGAAGGCCAACAAGCGCAATTTCAAACTGGTGATAGACGATCTCACGACGGATCGCGATCGCTCGACTCGGTCCTCGAGTGAGCGAACCGAAATCGAGATCGAGTAATCGACGGGGCAGGCAGTCACTCGGTCTCGGTATCGATCACGGACTCGTCGCGTTCGTTCGTCTCGTGTGCATGCGCCGCCCGGTGGGCGTCTTTATAAGCCTGAATCTTCCGGAAGAGCAGGTAGCCAAAGCCTCCGACGTACAGTACCACGAAGACGAAGAACGCGGGAAGTCTGGGGAGACCCGTCGCGGCCTGAATCAGACCGCTTCCGATTCCGACCGTGGTGTTGTACGTCGCGTGGATCACCGCGGCGATGATGAGCCCTTTGACGATGATCGGACCGCGGTTCTCGGGGTTGAACTTCGCTAACCCGAGGTAGTAGCCCGCGAACGCCGAGTAGATGACGTGTCCCGGCCCGGCTAAGGCGCGGGTCGCGGTGATATCTCCGCCGATACCGATCAGGTCCAGCCCCAGCGACAGACCGCCGACCTCTCCGACTGCTCCACTGATGTAGATGGCATTTTCGACGGTCGCGAATCCGAGTCCAGCGACAGCGCCGTACACCGCACCGTCGATAACTGCGGCGAACCGATCGTCGTTGTACGCGTAGAGCCGTACGGCAAGCAGCTTCACCGACTCCTCCACGGGGCCCACGATGAGGTAGAAAAACAGAACCATCCCGATGCCACCGAGCGCCGTGAAAACCGGCTGAAAGGCGCTGTTGGCAACGGCAGCGAAGCCCGCGGTGAGCACGCCGAGTATGAAGGTCGCGGCGAGCAGCGACAGGGGCTCGCTGGACGTCACGTCGCTGTACCAGACGTACCCCGCCAATGCCAGCGCGGGGAGCGCAGAGAGGACCGCTAGCACGCCGATCAGGGGCTCTCTCAGAATACTGAGTCCGCCGATGGCGAGAAAAATCAAGAGCGCGACCAAAATCAGGAGAACCTGGCCGGTCCGAACCGCCAACCAGTAGACTCCGACCGAGACGCTATCGAGGATGGACCGTCGTTCCCACGTCGAGATCCCGTAGAGGTCTTGCTCGTCGTCCGCCGCCTCGACGGGATCTGTCTCGTTATCTACGTCTTGCATGTCGTTTCTGTCGGCGAGTCATTCGCTTCTCGGGCATAGCCAAGAACGAACCCACCGCTCGATGCTTGAGAAACCATTAGCTAGACGTAGCATATTCAAATATATCAAACAGCACTTTATCTCAGTTGATCAATTGTAACACCTAGGGTGACAAAAAGACGCGGTCATGCTGACTGTACACTGTACTCCGCGTGGAGTTTCTGTCCACTACGGAGGCTTTTAAGTGAGCCGAGTGAACGACTGTCACCTCCGAACGCGGCAGGTTCTACGCCAAATCTCGGTCCTCATCGGCGTGCGCTCGGACCCACAGCTCGCCGATCCGCGAGAGGGTGGTCCGATAGGACTTCCCACGCTCCTCGCGCTCGATGTACCCCTTGCCGCCGGGGCCGAGCCGGTCGACGTTGTAGATCACCTTCGAGCGGAACGAGTCGGTGTACTCCTCGTTGAGGTCGGCGGCGAGCGTCTCGGCCAGTTCCGAGACCGACTCGAACTCGCCGTGTTCGCCGAGGGTGAAGAGGACGAGCTCCTCGAACGGTTTGACGTTCTGGAAGGAGGCGACCGGGAGCTCGATCACGTGGCTGTCACCGATGCGCTTCGCGCCGATGGTGGTGCCGCGCTCGTCGAACTCCGCGAGGAGGTCGGTGGTGCTGGCGAGCCTGTCGCTGAGGCGGTCGTCGGCCACCGCGTCGTCCTCGACCAGCGTTTGCAAGAGGTCACGGTTCGCCCGGAGTTCCTCTGCCAGTTCGGTCTCTAAGTACTTCTCCGGGGCGGTGTAGTAGGTGTGGATCCGATCGCGGTCGTCCTGGCGCTCGACCATGATCGAGTGGGCCGCGGTCGCGAACGCGAAGGAGACCGGTCGGGGCATCGAACAGAGGTTCACCCAGACCTCGCGCTTGTCGGGGGCTTCGCCGGAGGCGCCGCCGTCTCCCGCCGCGCCGTCTCCTGCCGCGCCGTCTTCCGTCGTGCCGTCTTCCTCGTCTCGGTCGAGCTCCGCGTTGATCAGGTCGTAGGCGCGCTCGAAGGCGGCGTCGTAGTCGTACACGTCGGTCAGCTGCTCGCGGACCGTCTCGGCGCCGAGCAGGTTCTGGAAGTCCTGTTCGAGTTTGCGCGCGATGTTGCGCGAGTACTCGACGTTGGCCTCGCTCCCGACTGTCCCCTCCAATAGGATCACCCGGTCGACGTCGAACTGGTCCCGGATGAGCGGGGCGATCATGCGGTCGTAATCGAACCCGACCGGCACGATGTGGGTCTGCATACGTGGGACGAAAGGATGGTACTTATAAAAACCACCACTTCCCTTAGCGTTCAACCGAACATCGATCGTGTCTGCTCTACCTCCCGTAGTGGGCTTTAAACGAATCAAACTCTGTATGTGACTCAGAAGTTCACTCGCTTTCGGCTCTGTTGAAACCTCCTTTTTCAGAGACACTACAGTATGACTCAGTTGACCGCCGAAGAGTGCGGGAGGCACAGATATATGAACGGTGATGAATTATCATAACTATGAAAAAATCTCTCCTCGAACAAATAACGAATAAAATTGCATATGAGGAAAACATCAAACCGGAAAATCTTGAGCTTCAACTCCAAAACTACGTCTCTACGGACGCGATACGAGGCTTAGCGAATCAGGAGAATGATGAATGGAATCTTCAATTCGAGACGATGAATCACGTTGTGGAGATCGCAGGGGATGATACTGTTCTGATTGACGGGCAATAAGACGATACGGGCCTAACCCTGAATGAACTGCACTGAGCGATCGCGGTGGAGAACTCCTAATCTCTGAGCATTTCAACGAGGTCTCAATCCCAATATCGAGTCTAGTCTTAGATAGCCTGATAACTATTTTAGGATGCTAGACTTGCATTCGGAACACGCTAACATCGCATGAAGGGGTACACATTACAATTAATATCTCACTTTACTTCCTGTACTATATAGTCAAACGGAGGGTTCTACTGTGGTATTTTGGACACATCGAGATATGTTCGGTTATGACGCTGATGCGGATAACGTGAGATAGGGCAAGTCAGACCGGCCTGTAGAAGCGGTTTTGTCGAATCGAGGGGAAGGGGGTCGAAGCATATCGATCGGTACTCAGCATGATCCGAGCTCATTTCTCTGCTAACTCTGATTCTCTATCCCTTAGATCGAGGCCGATTGCCTCATCTGGATGGATGGGTTCAACTTCGTTTTCGGACATAGGTCTCTCGGCTTAAATCCCGAAAACGGGGGGTGTATAGGCTCTATCATGCGGTCGTGATCGAACCCGACCGGCACGATGTGGGTCTGCATACACCCTGCGTCGGATGGGCGGCGATAAAAACGCCAAGCATCACGCCCGCTTTCTCCGGCCGGGGCACCGAGACCGCGGAGAGCCTCGTGGACCCGACTTTCACACCTCTTCCGACCCGTCCGAACGCACCGGTACGTACTCGACCTGCACGATCTCGTGGATCGTCCCGGCGAACCCGCCCGTGTCGACCTCTTCGTAGCCGGGTCTGGGATCGTCGGTGACGATCCGGTACTCGACGTCGGCGCGGAGGTCCTGCTCCGGATCGACGAAGAGCAGCGATTCGCACGCGCCCCGGTCGCCGCCCCACGTCGGCAGCGTGACCGGGACGGCGTCCGACTCCGCGCGGATGACGTGTCCGGGGACCGAGCGCTCCGGAGCGTCGTCGGTCCCCGAGGACGGTGGAACGGTGATCTCGCCGGGACCGCCGAATCCGGCGTCCTCGACGTCCGACGGATCGGTGACGTAGACGGTCCCGCCCCAGCAGTCGACGTCCTCGTACGGGCCCACTCCCTTGATCCGCAGGTAGGACTTCTTCGAGATGTATCCGGTCCCGCCTTCGGGCGGACCGTTCGGCTTCTCCTCCTCGTCGAGGCCGCCGTCGCACGACCCCTCGTCGTCCTCGATCCGGTCGGTCGACCAGGGGACAAACTCCACGTCGTCGCTGACGCGTTGCCCCTGCGGATTCTCGTTGGGGTTGTCCTCGTGAACGGGGCCGGACTCGTCTCCCCACCAGTTACACGTCGCGTCGATAGTGGTGGTCTCTTCTTCCGGAGCCGTATTTTGGACCCCGTACTCCTCATTGTCCTCGATGTTGTTGTTCTGGAGTATCGCCTCGTAGGCCTCTATGCCTCCGGCTCGATAGCCGACGCGATTCCCCGAGAGCGTGCACTCGCGAACGTCGAGGTAGCCGTGGGGCTGTTCGATACCGGCGCCGTCGCAGTCCCGGACCACGCAGTTCCGTATCGGGGTCGGATCGTCGAAAATCCCGCTATCGCCGTAATTGGTACTCAGTCCAGGCCCGTCGCTCCCGCTGACGAGCGTTCCCTCGATCTTCGAGTCCGGCATCGGCGTGAAGCTGACTGGCCCATCGTTGTCGACGATGCGGCAGTCTTCGATACTCATAATTGCGCTACTCCCTGCCCGGACCGGACTCGCTCTGTTTTGCACGAGGTCGCAGTTTCGCACGGTGACATACTGGCTGTAATCAGAGAGAGAGACACCACTAGAGCCGTTTCGGCGTATCGTCGAATCTTCACAGAGGACATCGTTGGACCGGATGACCCATATTCCAAGCCCAACGGTTTCTTGGATCGTTACCGAGGAGAGAGTTATATTCCGACTGAAGCCGATCCGGACCCCGGTCTCGAAGCCCTGGATCGTGAGATTCCGAACAGTACTTTCGGACGATTCAATGAACAGTCCGGTGCCGGTTCCGTCGCCGTCGAGCGTGTGCCCGTTCCCGTCGAGCGTCACGCCGGACGCGGTGATCCGCAAACAGTCGCCCTCCCCGGAGAGGTCGTCGTCAAGGACGTACTCGCCGGGCTCGTCGATCTCCCGACACTCCGTGATCGTGGTCGGGCCCGCTTGGGCGCCCGTCTGTGAGACGGAGGAGAGTCCGAGCAGACTCACGCTCCCGACGGCACCGATCCGAAGCGCAGTCCGACGCGATAACCCCGTTGAGATATTGTCGCGATTTGACATAGTTGCTGAGATGTTCTCGGCGTCCAGTATCGTTATAGACGTTATAAATAAAATAATTGATAATTATACAGAGGCTATGTTCATCTGTATATCTATAGTACGTATATCTAACATGTCTAGTCGATTGTAACGGCGGAGAGATCCTCGACGATCGCCGTTCGATGAACCGACTACACGGCACCGTATCGCGTGGCAATCGCTGTTGGGGGGTCGCGGTCGTCTAGAGCCGATCGTGGTACCACCGCCCCACCACCGCCGATCGATCGCACCCTTCCGCCAACAGTAGCGTTATTCCCGCGACGCCCGTACCACGATATGGTATGTCACAACAAGGCGTTCAAGAGGAGCTGTACGTCGACCAGTACACGCTCGGACTGGTCGGTCCCGACCAGGAGTGGGCCGGCACGGTCGCCGACGGCGGAACGGTGGAGACGTACACGCCGCC
The DNA here is from genome assembly GCF_051194165.1 of Halorubrum shenae. Lineage (NCBI taxonomy): Archaea > Methanobacteriati > Methanobacteriota > Halobacteria > Halobacteriales > Haloferacaceae > Halorubrum > Halorubrum shenae. The sequence continues at coordinate 41,196 of NZ_JBLZNI010000011.1, forward strand.
GGGCTGTTGGGGGCCGATGGTCACACCCTCGTTCAGGGGCGGCCACGAGGTGACTCGCCCGATCCGCGTCGAGGGCGCCGAGGTCGGCGACGCGATCGCGATCCACATCCGCGACGTGAGCGTGACGAGCATGGCCACCAGCACGGGCTCGATGGCGGAGCGCGAGAGCGCGTTCGGCGACGACCCCTTCGTCGACCACCGCTGTCCGGAGTGCGGGACGGCGTGGCCCGACTCCGTCGTCGAGGGGACCGGCGAGGACGCGATCCGGTGTGCGGAGTGCGGCGCCAACGCCTCCTCGTTCGGCTTCGAGTACGGGTACACCGTCGCGTTCGACCACGAGAACGCGGTCGGCGTCACCCTCGACAAAGAGGGCGCCCACGAGCTCGCGCTCGACGCAGACAAGGTGATGGACATCCCCGAGAACGCCCGCCAACACCCCATCCTGCTGTACGAGCCGGACGGAATGCCTGGCACGCTCGGTCGCCTCCGACCCTTCATCGGGAACATCGGCACGACGCCGTCGGTGACGATGCCCGACTCGCACAACGCGGGCGACTTCGGCCAGAGCCTCATCGGCGCCGACCACGACTACGGCGTCGAGACCGAGGAGGACCTCGACAAGCGGACCGACGGCCACATGGACATCCCGGAGGTCCGCGCGGGCGCCACGCTGATCTGTCCCGTCGAGATCGACGGCGGCGGGGTGTACGTCGGCGACCTCCACGCGAACCAGGGCGACGGCGAGCTCTCGCTCCACACCACCGACGTGAGCGGCACCGTCACGATGGACGTGGAGGTGATCGAGGGCCTCGATATCGACGGTCCCGTGCTCCTCCCGAACGAGGACGACCTCCCCTTCATCAGCAAGCCCTACAGCGACGCGGAGCGCGAGGCCGGTCGCGACCTCGGCGCGGAACACGGCGTCGACGTCGAGGACGATATGGCGCCGATTCAGGTCGTCGGCTCCGGCGCCACCGTCAACGACGCCACGCAGAACGCGTTCGACCGCGCGGGCCGGCTCCTCGACATGAGCGAGGGCGAGATCCGCGCCCGATGCACCTTCACCGGCGGCGTCCAGATCGGTCGGCTGCCCGGCGTCGTTCAGCTCGACATGCTGGCGCCGCTGGACCTGCTCGACGAGCGCGGACTCGGCGACTCGGTTCGAGAGCAGTACGGGTTGTAGGCCACCGGAAGGAAAAGCGGTAATTCCCCGGCCGCGAAACGACTCCGTATGGACGCACGCGTTCGCGAACACGCGGAGATCATCGCCGACCACTCCACCGGCATCGAGTCGGGCGACGACGTGGTCATCCAAATGCCGAAGGAGGCGGAGGACCTCGCGGTCGCCCTCCACGAGGTCTGCGGGGACCGCGGCGCCAACCCCGTCTACCTCAACTACTCGAAGCGCGCCCAGCGCGCCTTCAAGCGCTCCTCGGACGATTTCAGCGAGCCGAGCCACCGGCGCGCGCTCTACGAGGAGGCCGACGTGTTCATTATCGCTCGCGGCGGCTCGAACGCAACCGAGGACGCCGACATCGATCCGGAGACCAACGCGGCGTACAACCGCGCGATGGAGGACGTCAAGCGGACGCGCCTCTCGAAGACGTGGTGTCTCACGCAGTACCCGACCGCGAGTCACGCCCAGCTCGCCGGGATGAGCACCGAGGCGTACGAGAACTTCGTGTGGGACGCCGTCTCGCTCGACTGGGACGAACAGCGTGAGTTCCAGGCGGAGATGGTCGAGATCCTCGACGAGGCGGACGAAGTTCGGATCAAATCCGGCGACGAGACGGACCTCACGCTCGACGTCTCCGGGAACACCACGCTCAACGACTACGGCGAGGCGAACCTCCCCGGCGGCGAGGTGTTCACCGCGCCCGCGCGAGACGGCGTCGACGGCGAGGTCCACTTCGATCTCCCCCTCTACCGCTACGGCCGCGAGATCGACGGGGTCCGGCTTCGGTTCGAGGACGGCGAGGTCGTCTCCCACTCCGCCGAGCGCAACGAGGACCTCCTCTCCGGCATCCTCGACACCGACGAGGGGTCCCGGCACCTCGGCGAACTCGGTATCGGGATGAACCGCCAGATCGACCGGTTCACCTACAACATGCTGTTCGACGAGAAGATGGGCGACACCGTCCACATGGCGGTCGGCTCCGCGTACCCGGAGACGGTCGGCGGGGACAACGAGGTCAACGAGTCCGCCGAGCACGTCGACATGATCGTCGACATGAGCGAGGACTCCGTCATCGAGGTCGACGGCGAGGTCGTCCAGCGAGACGGGACGTTCGCGTTCGAGGACGGGTTCTGAGGGCGGTCGTCGTTCGAGGACGAGTTCTGAGCGATCCCGCTCGGGTCGCCGGCTTGTCCTCGTCTCCGTCTCGACGGTAGCCGAGGCGCGTATCGGCCTCAAAACGCGCCGAGGTACCGTTTTGCAGGCCCCTTTATTATCTCACCGCGCGTACTCTCGTTCATGCCTGAAGAAGTCCTCTTCGAGTCGGAGAGCCGTCGAACCCGCGGCGATATCGCCGCGTACCTTCGCGCCGTCGCGGACTCGCTGGAGTCCGGTAACGCGATCACCCTGAAGCAAGGCGAGCGGTCCGTGACGATGGACCCGCCGACGCGGCCGACGTTCGAGGTGAAAGCCGAACGCGAAGGACCGGTCGACGGGCCGGGCGAGCGCAGCGTCGAGTTCGAACTCGAGTGGGACGAGGAGAGTGAGGGCGGCGACGGCGACGGGGAGTTGGAGATCGAGTAAGAGCGAATCGTCGTCGACTACGAGAGGGTACTGGAGACCTCGATGAACGCGTCGCGCGCCGACAGGTGATCGAGAGTGTCGTCGACGCGGTCTCGAACCGTCTCTACCCGGTCGAGTAGTTCCTCGTACTCTTCGGTGTTCGCCGCGCCCGCGGCTTCCAGCGCTGCCTTCTTCGACGCCAGCGCGAAGAACTTCTGACTCTGCTCGTTGAACTTCGCGCGGTGGAGCAACACCTCGACGAGAGTGATCAGTTCCTTCTTCGTGACCGGTTTCGTCTTGTAGTCGTCGAACGACATCTCGACGATGTCGACGTCCGGCTCGACCGCCGTCAGCATCGCGATCCGCGCGTCGTACCCCTCCCCGCGGATCGCGTCCAGCACCTCGCGGCCCGACATGTCGGGCATCCGCCGGTCGAGGAGAACCACGTCGACCGACTCGTCCATCAGCGAGAGGGCCTCCTCGCCGCCGGTGGCGATCCGCACGTCGTAGGCGGTGTCGAGGTACACCCGGTACAGCTCGGCAAGGTCGGGCTCGTCGTCGACCGCGAGGACCGTCGGCTGCACACCGGCGTCGCTCATGGCCGGAGCGCCGCAGCCTGCTGATCGCCCGCCGGACGTCCCGATCCGCCGCGGCCGTCCGCCGTTCGTGCATTCATGAGGCGGCCTACTATTGGGACCAGTTTAAACGCTGACTCGTAAGTATCAAAACTGATACCGAACAACTGCGAGCGGACGCCGACGGTCGTTCGATTCGCGTCGAGCCGGCTGGGATCGCACCCCGTAGTTGGACCGGGGCCTGTCGTGACCCAAAGGCACATTTACGCGCGCTTCCTAGCACGGACAACAAATGTCTCACAGCCCATCACTGCCCGACCGTCCCCGTTTGGAGCTCGATCCGGAGATGAGCGAGACGGAGCGACTCGAGGCGATCCGCCAGCACTACCGGCGGATACTGCACGTTAACGACGAGCTCGGAGACCGGCTCGACGACGCGCAGGACCGGCGCGGCGAGCTGAAGACGGACGTCGACGAGCTCAAACGCGAAAACGAGGTGCTGAAGACCTCCTCGCTGTACATCGCCTCGGTCGAGGAGAACACGGAGGACGGCGTCGTCATCAAACAGCACGGCAACAACCAGGAGGTGCTGACGCAGGCGTCCACGACGCTCGAGTCCGATCTCCGACCGGGCGACCGCGTCGCGATCAACGATTCCTTCGCGGTCCAGCAGGTGCTCGACGACGAGACCGACTCCCGGGCGCAGGCGATGGAGGTCACCGAGTCGCCCGACGTCGAGTACGACGATATCGGCGGGATCGACGACCAGATCCGCGAGGTCCGTGAGGCCGTCGAGGACCCGCTCGACGACCCAGAGCAGTTCGAGGCCGTCGGCGTCGATCCGCCGAGCGGCGTCCTCCTGCACGGCCCGCCGGGCACCGGGAAGACGATGCTGGCGAAGGCGGTCGCCAACGAGTCCGACGCCACCTTCATCAAGATGGCCGGCTCCGAGCTCGTCCGGAAGTTCATCGGCGAGGGCGCCCGGCTCGTCCGGGACCTGTTCGAGCTCGCCGCCGAGCGCGAGCCCGCCGTCATCTTCATCGACGAGATCGACGCCGTCGCCTCGAAGCGGACGGACTCGAAGACCTCGGGCGACGCCGAGGTCCAGCGGACGATGATGCAGCTGCTCTCCGAGATGGACGGCTTCGACGACCGCGGCGAGGTCCGGATCATGGCCGCCACCAACCGCTTCGACATGCTCGACGAGGCGATCTTGCGCCCCGGTCGCTTCGACCGGCTCATCGAGGTGCCGGAGCCGAACGCCGAGGGTCGCGAGCGCATCTTGGAGATTCACACGCAGGAAATGAACGTCGCCCCGGACACCGACGTGGGCGCGATCGCACGCGAGCTCGACGGCTACAGCGGTGCCGACATCGCCTCGCTGGCGACCGAGGCCGGGATGTTCGCGGTCCGCGACGGCCGCACCGAGGTCACGCAGGCGGACTTCGAGCAGGCCCGCGAGAAGCTGCAGGACGCCGAGCAGACCGAAGAGCAGGTCATCAACTACCAGTACTAGCGGTACTGATCGGCGGTCGTTTTTGCGTTTTTGAGGTCTCTAGCGGTGGATAGGCGGTGAACATCTCCAAAGCCCCAGCCGTGAGGCGGGCGCACGCTCGCTGTGCGCTTCAGTCGCTCACTCCGTTCGCTCCTTGCAGTGCTTACGTCGCCTGCGCCCGCCTCACGGCTGCCCCTTTGAGCCCCACCCCGAACAGCACCGCCCCGCAGCCTCACGCCTCCCCAGCCTCGTCGGTCGCCCTCCGCTTCGCTTCGGGCGACCGACTCCCTCGCGCGTGCGAGTCGCGCCCTTCGGGCGCTCCTCGGCACGCGCCACCGCCCGTTTTATACCCATCTTTTATACCGCTGCCGCGGACGGCGGTCACTTCGTAACCCCTTACCTCCCGCGCCGTCGACATTCTGCCGATGAACACCATCCACGTCGCCGGCGGCGTCGGCGTCGCCGACACCGCGATGGCCTCCTACGACGCCGCGCTCGCGGACGCGAACCTCCACAACTACAACCTCGTCGCGGTCTCCTCGGTCGTCCCCGCCGAGGCGACCGTCGAGTCGGTCTCCGAGGTCCCGGATCTCGGACCCGCCGGCAACCGCCTCACGGTCGTCGAGGCGCGGCGGACGGTCGGGCCGGGCGACGAGGTCGACTTCCGCGAAGGCGGTCGCGCCGGCACGGAGGACGCCGACTCGAAGCGAGCGCCGCGCCGCCGTCCCGACGTGGCCGCCGGACTCGGCTGGGCCACCGGGCCGGGCCCCGGCCTCTTCTACGAGGTGACCGGCGAGGACCCCGACGACGTACGCAGGCGGATCGAGGCGGGGCTCGACGCGGGGAGCGACTTTCGCGACTGGGAGCTGTCGGATCGCGAGGTGCGCGTCGAGACGGCGGCCGCGGAGCCCGACCGATTCACGACGGCGGTCGTGGTCGCCGCGTACGGCGAGTCCGAACCAATTTTGTAGGGATCCGAGCGGTCCCTCCCACAGTTCGCCATCGCCGACGCCTTTTTGAACCGTCTCCGCGTATCTATCGTGTCTTCGATGAACGGCAATAACCCGTACGCCGGGGCACCGGGTGTGACGAACGCGGGCAAGCCCGCGGCCGTCGACCTCTCTCCGGACCAAGAACGGCGCCTCCGGCGCGCGGTCGCCGGAATCGTCTCGCGAACCGAGTCGTATCTCCCGAACAGCTACGCGGTCGGCTCCGAACTGTCGGTCGGTGCGAACGGGCCGCAGGCGACCGTCGCCGTCAACCCGCCCGCGGGCCACCCGGTCTCGGCCGGATTCACGCCGGACGCCGACGAGCTCGAGGCCGGTATCGCCGACGCCGACACCGACGAGGTCGCCCGCGGGCTGGCCGCGAGCGCCGCGATGCAGGTGATGGACGCGGTCGGTGACGTGACGCCGACCGCGAAGTAACTGATTCCGTCCGCTTTCCCTCGCTACTCGGCGCGCTTTCCCGCCGTGTTCGTGATGTCTCCCTCTCTGTTGGGCACCGCTGACTCAGGCGGTTCCAGCGTCCCCGTCACGCGTCCGTAAATACCGAATATCTCCTCGTATCCGTGCTCGCTCGCGAGGATGGGGACGACTCCCGACTCCGTGACCCGATGCGTGTACACGTCGTCCTCGGCGAACACGGCGCCCTCAGGGATCTCCTGGAAGTTGACGTAGTGGACGTGGGGCTCTCCGCCGCCCTTCGGCACTTCCTCTTCGCCCTCGATGACCGTGGTCGGGGTGAACGTCGGCGGCTCATCTGCGAGTGCGCCGTGCGCGCGGAGGAAGGACAGACACGCCTCGTAGCCGAAATCGACGGCCTCCTCGCTCCCCTGCCGGCCCACCTCGATTGAAACGGTGTGTGGAACGGTGGAGTCGAGCGTCGTCCCGCGGAGGCCACTCGCGTCGACGACGTGCTCGACCGGCAGTCCGGTCACCGTTCGGCGGACCGACGGCGTGAGACCGCTGTGGATCGCGAACGGCGGCGGCGCGCTGTGGGAGGTGTGAAGCGCGAGCACGGCGTCCATTCCCTCCAGCTCGGCCGCGAGCCGCGGCGCGAGCGCCCGCTCGTACTCGTCGCTGTCGGCGTCGCCCGGGAACGTGCGGTTCAGGTCGGTATCCGTGTACCGCGTTCCCGCAGCCAGCGCCGGCTCGTTGGCGATTATCAGCCGGATGATCCCGTCGCTGGACCCGTCTCCCTCTGCGTCGAGTTCGTCGGCGAGTCGCCTGACGATCCGCTCGCCGGCGGGCTCGTCGCCGTGGATCCCGCCGACGATCGCGACGCGGGCCGGCCCGGCTGACCCGCGGTCGATCGTTTTCATACGCCTACTACGCGGCGGTCCGCATAAAGTGTCGCCGTTCCGGACGGAGACGCCGGGCCGCGCGGTACTGCCCCGCTAACTCCCGGGCGACGAGCCGGTCGCGCGGGTCGACGCCGAGGGCGTGGAGCGCGCCCGCGTACACCGCGAGCCCGGCCACGGCCCCGACGACGACCGCAGCGAGACCGGTAACGACCTCGCGGATTCCCCACATCGCGACGAGCGTCACGCCGCCGGCCGCGAGCGGGGTGAGATAGGTGCGGTCGAACGGCCACAGCCCCTCGAAGTGGCGCAGCAGGACGACCTGGATCCCGTTTTGCACCGCGATCGTCACGAGCGCCTCGCGCTCGTCGTCGGCGACGGCGTCGTCAGAGACCGCGTCGGCGTCGATCGGCGCCTCGCGCCCGTCGTCGGAGTCGTTGTCTCCGTCGCCACCGGCACCGAGTCCGTCGTTCACGTGTCGACTCGACGTCTCCAGGCTCGGGACAAAAGCGACTCGTTCCGTCGCGGGACGGAGCCGTTACCAGCGCTGGTGGACGTGTTCGCGGACGAACTCGTCGTACACGTCGGCGACGGCCTCGCGGTCGGCCTCGCCGAGCGGTGCCAGGTCGCTGACGGCCGCGTTCGACCGGATATGGTCCGGCGTCGTCGATCCCGGAATGACCGCCGAGACGGCGTCGTGGTCGAGGATCCAGCGCAGCGAGAACTGCGGGAGCGAGACGCCGTCTTCGGTCGGGTCGGCCGGCTCGTCGGCGACGGCGTCGACTCGCTCGGCGAGCGCATCGGCGGCGTCGAGCCCCACTTCGTAGGGGACGCCGGCGAACGTCTCGCCCACGTCGAACGCGTCGCCCTCGCGGTTGTAGTTGCGGTGGTCGTCCTCGGCGAAGTCGGTGTCCCGCGAGAGCGCGCCGGTGAGCAGCCCGGAAGCGAGCGGCACTCGACAGATCACGCCCACGTCGCGGGCGGCGGCCTCCTCGAGGAACAGCTCCGCGGGGCGTTGACGGAAGGGGTTGAAGATGATCTGAACCGACTCGACGCCGGAGTACTCCATCGCCTTGAGCCCCTCCTCGACGCGCTCGACGCTGACGCCGTAGTTCGCGATTTTCCCCTCGTCGGCGAGCGTGTCGAGCGCGTCGAACGTCTCCGGCTGGTAGTAAGCGTCCGTCGGCGGGCAGTGAAGCTGGACCAGATCTAGCGTCTCCATGCCGAGGTTCTCGCGCGACCGGTTCACGAACCGCCGGAGGTTCGCCTCGTCGTAGTCGTCCGCGACGTGGGGGTCGAGCCGGCGACCGGCCTTCGTCGCCACCGTCACCTCGCCGTTCGCGATGTCGGCTTCGAGCACGTCGCCGAGGATCCGCTCGGAGCGCCCGTCGCCGTACACGTCGGCGGTGTCGAAGAAGTCGATTCCGGCGTCGCGGGCGGCCTCGACCGCGTCCACCGCCTCCGTCTCGCTCACGTCGCCCCAGTCGCTTCCGATCTGCCACGAGCCGTAACCGACCTCGCTGACCGCGCCGACGTCGCCGAGCGTTCGGTGGTTCATGTTCACTCCCAACTGGTCGGGGCACCGGCAAGGGCGTTCCGGAGGCGGAACCGCGAGCCACGCTCGCCACTCGCAGTCACGGGAGCTAAACCGCTTGACGCCGTCCTTCGGTATATATGCAGTTCTGTGACGACTGTGGCTCGATGATGGTCTCTCGCGACGGGGAGATGGTGTGTCAGAACGACGACTGCGGCGGCACCGCCGAGCGCGACGAGGCGCTCGCCGCAGACTTCGAATCGACGACCGAACAGAGCGGCGACGAGGTGATCGAGACCGAGGAGGGCGCGAACTTCGAGGGGAAGCCGACCGCCACCGACATCGTCTGCGACGAGTGCGGCCACGGCGAGGCGTGGTACACGATCAAACAGACCGGCGCCGCCGACGAGCCCCCGACGCGGTTTTTTAAATGCAAGGAGTGCGGCCACCGCTGGCGCGGCTATAACTGACCGGCCCTGCCGACCTTTTCAGGGACTGACCGAGCGCGCTTTTCGCCCCTTATCGCTGGTCTACCGGTGAGGAAGGGAATCGCTCAGCGCGACAAGCTGTCCCGAATCGATCCGAGGAATCCGGTCGAGGAGTCAGCGTCCGCCTGTCGTTCTTCGGCGAGGTGTTCCACGTCGTCGAACAGTCCGTTCACCCGCGCTTCGATCTCGTCGCGGACGGCGCGGACCGTTTCCATGTCGGCTCCGTCGGGATTGACGAGGTCCCACTCGTGCGACTCGACGCCGTAGCGCGCAGGCTCGAACTTCGTGATCGAACACCCCATCGTGACCAGGTGGTCGCTGTGCGTGAGCTGATCGAGTTCGGCGACCCATTTCGGACTCTGGTCCGCGATATCGATCTCGACCTCGGCCATCGCCGCGATGACCTCCTCGTGGACGGCGTCAGCGGGGTCCGTCCCTCCTGAGTGCACGTCGACGACCGCCGATAGGTTCCGCTCAACGCATTCGCGCTCCGCGAACGCGGCCGCCATTTGGCTCCGCCCCGCGTTGTGCACGCAGACGAAATCGAGTCGGATCGGATCAATTGCTGTCATACCACGCGATACCGTCGCACGTGTAAAGTTATTCGTATGTGACATATATAGCGGTATATACCGTTAGCGAGACAGCGCTCGGCGCGTTTTCCGCGCGACGACCCCTCAGAACTGGTACTGACCCGGCCAATGCGACGGTTTTTGCTCGTAGACCGGGTACGTCTCACTGTGACTGACGGTCAGACTGAGCCGCCGATTCCGACGACGGTAGCCCCTCCCCGGGACTCTTTGGAGGCTAACAGATCGGCGACGTCCGCGGTGGAAGCCGAGGGTTCGGAAGCCGAGGCGCCGGGAGTCATGGCGTCGGAAGCCGATCTTTCGGGAGCCGTCGTCTGGCACCGCGAACAGCTCCGGATACGCGATCACCCGGCGGTCGCCGCGGCGACGGAGAACGCGGACGTCGTCCTCCCGTTGTTCGTGTTCGATCCCGCCTTCTACGGCGACGACGGACTTGCCTGTGACGCCCGGATCCGATTCCTTCACGAGTGTCTCACCGACTTGAGCGACCGCTACGACACCGCCAGCGGCGGTCGCGCCGGACTGACGTACGCGCACGGCGATCCGATCCCGATCCTCGAGGCCTTCGTCGACGCCGGCTGGACGGTGTTCGCCTCGCAGACCCCGACCGGGCGCTACGGGCTCGAACGCGACGCGGACGCGGGCGATCTCGGCGTTCGGTTCGTCTCGGGAGACGGGCTCCGCCGCGGGGTCGACCGACCCCGAAACGGGTGGAGCGACCACGTCGAAGCGTGGTTCGAGGCCGAGCAGTACCGACCGTCCTTCGAGGGGACCGTCCTGGCAGACGTCGAAACCGACGTGACGGTCGCAGACATCGAAACGCGGTACGAGACCACGCCGGAGAAGTCGTTGGTCCCGGAAGGGGGAACGACCGTCGCCCGCGAGAAGTTGGACGCCTTCGTCGGGCGAATCTCCGACTACCCCGGCAGCATCTCGTCGCCGCTCGACGCCCGCGAGGGCTGTAGCGGTCTCTCCCCGTATCTCCGATTCGGCTGTCTCTCGACGCGGCAGGTCTACCAGCACGTTCACGAACACGCCCCGTCGGGTCGCGGGCGCGACATGTTCGTTTCGCGGTTGTTCTGGAACCGGCACTACAACCAGAAGCTCGAGGACTGGCCCGGGTGGCTGGACACCGCGGTAAACCCGGAACTCGAGGGGTTCAACCGCGACACCTACGATCCGGCGTTGGTGGCGGCGTGGAAGGAGGGGCGGACAGGCTACCCGATGATCGACGCCGCGATGCGCTGTCTGCAAGAGACGGGGTGGCTCAACTTTCGGATGCGAGCGATGGCCGCAAGCGGCTACTTCCATCTCCTCCAACAGCCGTGGCGGATCGGCGCCGACTGGTACCATCACCACCTGATCGACTCGGACGCGGCGATCAACTACACGCAGTGGCAGTCGCAGGCGGGGTTGATCGGGAAGCCGAGCCTCCGGCTGTACAACCCTCGGAAACAGGTGCGCGATCAGGACCCCGACGGAGTGTGGGTCCGGCGCTGGGTCCCGGAACTCGAGGGGCTCCCATCGGAACACCTGCCCCGGCCGGAAAAGACGCCGCCGGTCGTGCAAGACGAGTGCGGCGTCACCATCGGCGACGGTCCGAACGCGGACTACCCGCGGCCCGTCGTCGAGTACGAGGCCGCGAAGGAACGCTTCTGGCGGCGGTACGAGGACGCGAAGGCGGCCGCCGCGGCCCGCCTTGCCGACGAGGAGATCGCCAAGCGCGCCTCGTTCTCACGGGGCGTCGCGGGGGCGAAGGCGATCGCGGAGAAGCACGGCGAGCGGAAGCAGACGGGCACGCAGACCGACCTCGGGGAGTTCTGAACCCGGGATTTCGCCGGACGCGAGCGAACGCTGTCAGTCGTCGCGCAACCGCGTCCCGAAGAATTCCTCCACCGCCTTTCCCACATCACCTGCCCGCCCGACGAAGAAGTGGTCCGACTCGAACGCGACCGTCTCGATCCCCAGCTGTTCCGCCCGCTCCACCACGGGCTCCCAGTCGGCCGTCGAGTCGCGGGTCGCGTACAAGATCCGGGTCGCAACGCCGAGATCGACGAGGGCGTCGAGGGCGGCGACCGCGTCGACGTCGGGGTTCAGCCGCGCGGTCGGCGCGAGCGCGCAGACCCCGGCGAGTCCGGGGCGAGACGCCGCCGCGACGAGCGCGACCGTGGCTCCGAACGAGAAGCCGAACAGCCCGACGCGCTCGTAGCGCTCGGCGGCCCAGCCGACCGCGTTGTCGGCGTCGGTGCTCTCGCCGTACCCCTCGTCCCAGTCGCCGTAGTCGAACCGCAGGCAGTCGATTCCTCGGTCGGTCAGGGCGTCGCTGACGGCGGTCAGGCGCTCGTCGCCGCGGTGCCCCCCGTGTTGAGGATGCGGCGGGCAGGCGACGACGGCGGCCTCGCCGCGTGACCCGTCGCTCGCGGCGATGTCGAGAGTGGCGCGCACGTCGCGGCCGCCGGGGATGAGGACGGTTTCGCTCACGTGGGTTTAAAAGCGAATCGCGCCGTCAGGGGACCTGCGTCACGCGATCGACGTCGTCGAGGTCGGCGAGGTCAGCGGCGAGCGCCGCTTGCTCGACGGTCGCCTCGTAGTAGAAGACGAGATCGAAGGTACCGTCGCGGAGCAGCTGCTGGCACTCCCAGACGAACGCCTCGTCGTCGAGGGTCAGCCCCTGGAACTGGTTCGACGAGAAGTTCGTGTCGTCGTTGCCGGCCTCGATGTACGCCTCGCCCTTGCCGGCGTGGTCGGCGATGACCTCGTTGATCGCGACCGTGAGCTCGTGCATCTCCAGGTCCTCCTGCCCGCCGAGCGTCGTGTGGACGATACAGCCCGCGAGGTCGATGTCGCCCGGCTCCAGTAAGGCCTTCGTCCGCGTGTAGAGGTCGGAATCGACGGTCTCGGTCATACCGCGTCGTTCTCGCTCCGGTGATAAACGGGTGACGGTTCCCCGTCGTACTCCCGTTCTTCGAGATTCACCGACGCAACGAGGCGACGGTCTCTGTGGCTTCGCCGTCCCCGGCGCGTTCCTCGACTGTCACGAGCCCGTCGTCGGCGAGGTCCGCGATCAGTCCGCGGAGCCACTCTCGACCGTGTTCGCCGTTGGACGTATAATCGACGCGGACCCGCGGCCCGAGCTTGTCGAGCGTCAGTTCGTCGTACTCGCCGAGGACTCGAACCACGCGCCCGCGGAACTGCCGCCGGCTCCCCTCGAAGCTCGGCTGCTCCGGCACGTCGGGCGCGGTAAAATCGCCCGTCCCGTAGGCGTGACACCGCCCGCGCCACGGGCAGCCCGCCTCGTCACAGCGCGGGGTCGTCCCGCAGGCGACGCCGCCGAGCTCCATGATCGCGTTGTTCCAGACGCGGGACTCGCCGTCAGGCATCACGTGTGAGGCGACACGCCCGAACGCGTCGTCGTCGTCCGGCACCGCAAACGCCCGATGGTTGGCGAGATATACCATAGATCCGGAGAAGACGCAGCCATCCGTCTCCGGAGAGGTAGTACCCAGGCTACGATTCGTCTACTATCGAACTGATGTAGTCTTCGAGTGTGTCATAGACTGCGTTGAACTCGGGAAGATCCGCAACCAGGTCGGGGAGCGTATTCTGCCAGCCGTCACGGATTTCATCCCGTTTCTCTCTGGGAAGTCCATCTCGGAGGTCGATGTCCAGACCGTCGTGTTCACACTTTCGTGTGAATGCCGGAAGGATACCCGAGTCACCAACGTCAGCCTCGGCAATCATCCGATAGAGATCGTAGTAATCCCGAGCCTGTGATCGCTGATAGAGCGCTCGCAACTTCTCTGCGAAAATCTCTTCCACGCTGTACGCGGTCAACTCGAACTCGGGGACATCCTCGTAGCTGTGTCGATGGTTTACCGAGGGGAACGCAGCGTATTCATCGATCATAACGTCCAGACTCGTTGTGTTCTTGTGACCGAGAACAGCGTTGTACTGGATATCGATATCGACGTAGTGTGTCGGATACGCTTCTTTCTGTAGCTCGCGGTGTTTGGTCACCTCGAAGTCAACGCCGGAGGCTCTGGTAGCGTCTTCCAATACGTCTCGCAACTCCGCTTCGCTCCCCCGGTACTCTCCCTCGACACCGAAATCAAGATCCTCCGAATAGCGCCACGTCTCCGGGAAGTACAACGTACTGAGCGCAGTTCCGCCCTTGAACAGCAGGTTATCGCCGTATTGGCTCGTGTAGATCGCCCAGAGGATCCACGAATTAACGTAGTTCTTCTCCGCGTAGCCGAGGCGAACATCCAGCTCTCTGGCCAGCCGTCGGAGTTGCGCTTCGGGAATCATTCTGAGAAGTCCTCCGGCTGGAACAACTCGGGGCTGACATTCAGGCGGAGTTGGTACGTGCTGTTGCGGGTGCCCTTCGCTCCCCTCGTCGGATCGAGCAACGGGTACCCAGTCGTGAAGTCCTCAACGATCTCGTCGTACTTCGGAAGCTCGATGTCCAACTGGTCGGCGAGGTAGACGATTCGTTTCGTCGCGGCACCGTTCCCGACTCGCCGCAGATACTCGACGACCCGCTCCCAGGAACATCGCATTTCTGCCGCGTTCTGCATTGCCTTTGCAAGCTCGTCGATGCCTCCACAGAACTCCGGATGGTCAGCGCAATCGACCAGCGTTTTCTCGATACTCGAAATATTCACTTGGGTAGACCCGACCGCAGTCGGTTGATAGCCGAAGAATTTCTGCTCAGTAACTGTCACCGGTTGATAGGTAACCCCGTGGATCTCGCGTTCTTGGGCGCGTTCTGTCGTCACGATGTACACAGTACGGGACAGCTGCTCTGTAAGCCCGTGATGGTTCATCGCACTCCAGTACCCGATGTACATCGGCTCGACGAGTGCGGACGCGATCACGAACTCGTGTTCGGTATAGACCGCGTTCTCGCCCGCAGCGAGCGGCAGGATGAGATACTTCCCGTACGCGATCCGCTCAAGCCAGCCCTTCTCCTTGAGCGTATACGCCATATCCTTGGCTGACTTCCGAGGGATGTCCAGGACATCCGCGATGTCACCGATGGTGATGATCTGTTGCCCCCCGCTTGCGAGCCGTGAGAGTGCCTGCGATTCACGTGTCGACAGACTCTTTCGTTGAGTCTCTTCCTCGTTTGTAGGCTTCATAGCCGCTCAGCGTACATAGAATCTAAATCCGAACAGGAATAAAGGTACTCGTTGGGATCGGGTTTGCCGAAAGTCGCCTTGATAGACGCTCAGAGTACATAAACACCAAATAAGGTGTGAAATAAAATCGGCCTTCTCGTATGTGAGTGGTTCAGTGGACCTGAATCAGACTAGTGGAGGCGAGCAGTTATCTGATCGCCCCCCTCCTCGATCTTGACGAGACCGTCGTCGGCGAGGTCCGAAAGGAGACCTCGCAACCACTCTCGTCCGTGCTCCCCATCAGGAGTGTAATCCACTCGGATCCGATGACCAAGCGTGTCCAGATCCATCTCGTCGTGTTCGCTGAGGAGTCGAACGATCCGTCCGCGGAACTGGCGACGGCTTCCCTCGAAGCTCGGCTGAGTGGGAACGTCGGGCGCGGTGAAGTCGCCGGTCTGGTAAGCGTGACACCACTCGCGCCACGGGCAACCGGCCTCGTCACACCGTGGTTTCTTTCCGCAAGCAACGCCGCCGAGTTCCATGATCGCGTTGTTCCAGATTCGGGACTCTCCGGGCGGCATAAGGGTGTTCGCAACGGTTTCGTAATCCGGGTCGTCCGCATTACGGATTTCTGCAAACGCGCGGTGGAGCACCCGCTTCACGTTGGTGTCGACGACCGCGTCGCCGTTGTTGAACGCGAACGACGCCACCGCGTTGGCGGTGTACGGGCCGACGCCCATCAGCTCTTGCAGTTTCTCGGGGGCCTCGGGAAACTCGCCGTCGTAGTCGTCCTCGACCTGTCCGGCGGCCTCGTGGAGGTACTTCGCGCGGTTGTTGTAGCCGAGCGAGTGGTCCGACCAGAACGCGACCACGTCGCCGCGGTCGGCGTCGGCGAGGTCGGCAGTCGCGGGCCACTCGTCGACGAACGCCTCCCACGCGGGGACGACCCGGTCGAGCTGGGTCTGCTGGCTCATCACCTCGCTGACCAGGATCTCGTAGGGGTCCTCGGTGCGTCGCCACGGGAAGTCGCGGTGATCGGCCTCGTACCAGTCGACGAGCGCCTCGCGGACCGCGTCGAGGTCGGCCGGCAGCTCGGGGGCGTCGCCCTCGTCGAGACCCTCCGTGGCGGCGGTCGCGTCCGAGTCGGTCATTACCGTCGGTCGGGTCGGCGGTCGCTTATCAATGCTGATCCTCGCCGGGGTGCTAGTTCTCGCCGAAGTGCTGGTCTTCGTCAGAGGCGACCGGCTCCATCGAGCGCGGGTCGCGGTCGGGACCCGGATACTCGCCGCCGACGGCCTCCGGGTACAGCCGCGCCGGGGAGAACACGGTCGCGAACGCGCGCGGCTCGCGGACGCTCACCGCCATCCGGTCTCGGAGCCCGGCCGCGGCTCCCGGCCCGGTAAGCGACGGATTGAGGCTCACGACCTGCATCGCGCCGCCGCGGTACGCCGACGCCAGCGCCGGGTGGTCGCCAGCGGGCTGTACCACCGGCTCGCGCCACGTCTCGACCGTCTCGCGCCAGTCGGCCGCCAACTCGTCGTCGGCGAGCGAGGCGATCACCGCCTCCGCGTCGTCGAGGAGCGGATCGCTGGCGACGAGGGTCGTCCACGCGTGCGAGCGCAGCGCGTCGAGCGCCTCGCGGGCCGGCCCGCCGACCAAGAGATCGGTCGCGAGCACGTCGGCGTCGGCGACGACGCGGTCGGGGCTCGGGTCGCGGTCGACGGGCGGGAGGTCGGTGGTCTCGGTGCCGGCGTCGCTCTCGGCGGTATCCTCGGAGTCCTCCTCGGACGCCGACCGACGATCGGCCAGCGCCGCGCTCACCGCCTCGGCGCTCACGTCGTGCTCGGCGGCTCGGTCGAAGAGGTCGGCGAAGGTCGCGGTCATACGAGAGGTGTCGACGGCCACGGGTATCGGGTTTGCGGCCGGCGGCGACGCCGCCGTCTCGCCGGCCCGACCGGTCACTCCGTCTCGCCGTCTTGGGCGATCGGCAGCCGCAGACACACCTCCGTTCCGTCGTCGCTCGACTCGACCGCGATCTCCCCGCCGGCCTGCGTGACGACGGTCCGAACCAGCCACAGACCGAGCCCCTCGCCGTGTTCGAGCGGCGACTCCTCTCCGGTCTCGAGCATGTCGATCTCCATGTCCGGCATCCCGGGTCCGTCGTCGCTCACGCAGACCTCTACCCAGCCGGCCTCCGTACCGTCGACGTCGACCGCCACCGCGGCGTTCTCAGACGCCTTGAGGCTGTTTTCGACCAGCTCGCGGACCGCGTCGTGAAGCGCCTCGGGCACCGCTATGGGCTCCTCGCGCGACACCGTGGTCGCGACGGTCGCGTCGGGGTACTCCTCGCGAACCTCGTCCGCGGCGGCCTCGATCAGCGGCCCGCACGCCGTCGTGGCCTGCTGTCCCTGCTGTGACTGGGTGACTTGGCGTATCGCCTTCATCTTCTCCGTCATCGACGCCCACTTGTCGATGACTCGCTCGATGGTCTCGAACTGCTCGCCGCGTTTCTCCGGGTCCGGCTCCTCGGCCATCATCTCCGCCCAGCCGCGCACCTTCGTCAGGTCGTTCCGCATGTTGTGACGCATCACGCGCTGCATCACCTCCGTGTGCTGCCGCTGTCGCCGTTGGTCCGTCACGTCCCGGCCCTCGGCGACGAGCAACGTGACGTCGCCGTCGTCGTCGGTCACGGGTTTCACCGAGAAGTCGACCGTCGAGAGGCCGTCGGCGCCGTTGGCCTCCGTCTCGTACCGGACGAACTCGCCGCCGGCCGCTCGGTCGACGGCGTCTCGGACCTCGTGACTGGCCTCCTCGGAGTGTTGCCACCACGGAGCCGCAGACAGCGGCTCCCCAACGACCGCGTCGCGCTCGGCCCCGCCGAACGCCAGTGTGGCGTCGTTGACTTCGATCACCGTCCCGTCCGGTTCGAGCAGGCCGGTGAACTGGAACGTCTGGTTGAAGATGCTCTCGAACCGTCGGGCCCGCTCCTTGCTCTCGGTCACGTCCCGAAGGTAGACGAGAACGCCGTCGATGGCGTCGTCGTCGAGCATATTCCGGAAGTGGCCTTCGACGTTGATCCACTCGCCGTCGGGACACTTGAACCGAGATTCGGACAGGGTGCCGTTCGAACCGTCGACACAGTCGAAGAACGCTCTCATCGCGCGCTCCCGGCCGTCCGGGTGGAGGTAATCGAAGAGGGTTTCGCCGAGGAGATCGTCGGCGTCGTACCCGAGTACCCGTTCGGTCGATCCGCTGGCGTAGGTGACCGTCCCGTCGGTGTCGAGGACGGTCACGACGTCGTCGGACTCCTCGACGAACCGCTCGGTCCGACGCTCCTGCCGTCGTCGCTCGGTCATGTCGCGAACGATCGTCGCGTATCCACGAAACGTCCCGTCTTCCGATTCGAGCGGTGCGTACCGGACGTCCGCGTAGAAGGTCGACCCGTCGGCGCGGACGCGCCGACCCTCATGCGCGCTTTCGCCGGTGATGCGCGCCTGCTTGATCAACCGGTCGGCGACCCCCGACTCGCGGTCCGACTCCGGGTGGAGCCGATCCGTCGACATCCCGATGGCCTCCTCGGCGTCGTATCCGAACATCTGTTCGGCGCTCTCGTTCCACGTTTGGATGTCCCCCTCTTCACCGACGATGAGGAAGGCGTAGTCGTCGACGCTCTCGGTCAGCAGGCGGAACCGCTCGCGTTCCTCGAACAGTTCGCGCTGTTGGCGGTGTCGCTTGGTCACGTCCCGGGCGGAGACGACCAGCGACTCGACCGACCCGGAGTCGTCCGACACGGGGCGAACCACCCCCGTGACGTGCCAGGTGTCGCCGTCGGGACCGGGGAGCGACGACTCGTACTCCACGTACTCGCCGTCGGCCGCACGGCGAATCCACTCTTTGACGTCGTTCTGGAGCTCCGCCGAATGGCTCCACCACGAGGTCTCCCAGAAGGGCTCACCGATGACTTCGTCGGCCGTCTCCTCGATGTACGTCAGCGCATTCTCGTTGATCTGCAAGAGCGTTCCGTCGACGTCCAGCATCCCCACGAGCATCCCCGGGTCCTCAAACAGCGACTGGAACCGGCGCTCGTTCTGCCGGCGTTCGCGCTCTTCCTCCTTCTGATCGGTGACGTCGGTCAAGGTCGCGAGCACCCGGTCGGCGGTCCCGTCGTCGTCGTAGGTGGGGACGGCTCGGATCCTCGCCCAGCGAGCCTCGCCGTCGTCGCCGACCAACCGAAAGGCGCCGACCCACGGGTCCCCCGTTTCGACCATCCGCGTTCGGCTCTCTCGAACTCGGTCCCAGTCGTCCGGGTGGACCGCCTCCTCGAGGTTCCCCTCCGTGTCGAACAGGTCAACGAGCGTCTCGCTCCACGTCACCTCGTCCGTCTTCAGGTCCCACTCGGCGATCCCGGTGTTCGTCCCCGAGAGCGTCATCTCGAGCCGCTCCCGTTGCCGGCGGAGTTCGTCCTGAGCGTCCCTGCGGTCTATCTCGTAGCCGACCCAGCGTCGCAGGAGACTGACGAACGTCTTTTCGGTCTCGGTGAACGGCGTCGCACGCGGTTCCGTCGAGGCGAAACACAGCGTCCCGTACGTCTCCCCGGCGACCCCGACGGCACCCGCGATGTACGCCTCCAGCCCGAGCGCCTCGTACGCGGGGTCGTCCTCCCAGCCGGCGTCGCCGGCAGACTGAATCGCCACCACCTCGTCGCCCGCGACCGTCCTCCGACAGTACGACCGCGAGAGCGGGGACGACTCGCCCGCCCGGAGCCGCTCGTGGTCGCCCTGTGCATACACGACCTGCTGTGTCCCCGACGCGCCCCCGTCGTCCGTCTCGATCCGCGTCAGGTAGCCGTGCGGGAGGTCGAGATACTCGTTCCCGGCCGCGAGGAGGCCTTCGACCTTCTCACGGAAGGTGAGGTCCGGGTCGGTCGTCACCTCGTATATCCGCTCGAACACCGCCACCGTGGCCTCCTGCCGCCGCTCCCGCTCCTTGCGCTCGGTGACGTCCTGTTGGATGCCGATGTAGTTCTGCACGGTTCCGCTCTCGTCCGTCACCGGCGTGATAGAGAGCCGAGTCCAGTACGGCGTTCCGTCTTTCCGGTAGTTCCTGGTCTCGAGCGACACCGGGGTATCCGACCGGATAGCCTCTCGCAGTCGCTCCACCTGTTCGGGGTCGGTGTCCGCGCCTTGGAGGAACCGCGGATTGCGCCCGAGTGCCTCCTCGCGCGTGTACCCAGTCAGCCGCTCGAACCCGTCGTTGACGTAGACCAGGGGATTGTCCGCCTGAGCCGAGTCGGTGATCTGGATCCCGACCGTGGCCTCGTCCATCGCCCGCTCTTTCAGTTCGAGCTCCCGCTCGCGCGCTCTGCGTTCGGTCTCGTCTCGAACGGCACAGACGAGTCGACCGTCCTCGACGATGGTCAGAGAGAGTTCGGCCGGGAACGTCGACCCGTCCGGCCGCGTGCCGGTGACCATGCCGCGCCAGTACCCTTCCGATTCGAGCGCCGGGAAGGCCTCCCGCTCTAACCGCTCGACCTCCTCGTCGGCGTAGAGGTCGCGCCACGTGCTCCCGAGCAGTTTCTCCCTGCTCTCGAAGCCGTACATGTCCACGTGCGACTGGTCGACGAACGAGTACTCGTCGCCGTCGAGGATCGCGATGCCGTCCTTCGCTTCCTCGACGGCTCGCCGGAACGACTCCAACTGTCGCCGCCGCTTCTTCCGCGCCGTGACGTCGCGGAGAACGCCGGCGCTGCCGCGGAACTCGCCGTCGCCGATCAGCGCGAGCCGGTTCTCGACGATCTTCCGACCGCCGTCGGCCGTCTCGAGTTCGAACTCCGCGGTCGCGGACCGCTCGCCGGTGGCCACCAACCGCTTGATCTGTTCCCGGACCTGTGCGACGTCCGCCTCGTCCATCCCGATCGTCGGGCGCTTGCCGATCGTCTCTGTTCCGTATCCGAACTCCCGCCTCGCGGCCTCGTTGACGTACGTGAACCGGCCGTCGGCGTCCAGCGCGTACACCGGGTCACCGACGGCCTCAAGGATCGTCTCGTATCGTTCCAGCTCCTCGAACCGGTGACGGCGTTCGATCTCGGTGCCGATCCACCGCGTGACGAGGGTGACGAACGTCACTTCCTCCGGACGGAACGGCTCCGCGCGTGCGGTTCCCATCGAGAAGTTGACCGTACCGTACGTCTCGCCGTCGACGACGACGGGGGCCGCGACGTACGCCCGAACCTCCTCGGCCGCCGGGTGATCGCGGTAGTCGGTGTCCGAGACGTCGGCGAAGGCCAGCGGTTCCGCCGCGTCGCCGGCGAGCGTCGCCTCGCACATCGTCTCGCCGATGTCGTACACTCCGCCCGCCTCGTGAGTCCCGGTCGCGTCGACCACGGCCTCGATCTCGTAGTCGTCGCCGTCGACGTACGAGAGAATCCCCGTCTCGAGGCCGAGGTAGTCACACCCGAGCGAGAGCAGTCGCTCGATCACCTCGTCGAACTCCCCGGCGCCGACCGTGAGTTCGTTCAAGCGACGCAGTGCTGTCGCGTCGGCCTCGACCGATCCGTCAGCCTCGGTCGATCCGTCGCTCCGCCCCTCGTCGGGTCCTCGCCGCTCTATCCGCGCCAACGCCGTTTCGAGGTTCGCCGCGATCGCCTCGAGTGCGCTCACTGCCGCCTCGTCGAACCCGTCAGGGTTCATGAGGCCGAGACGCAGCACGTGGTCGCGACCGACCGGGACGAACCCCTCGGCCCGAAGCGGGTCTTCGGAGTCGGTCACGACCGTCGCCTCGGGCGGCTCGTCGGTCCGGAAGGGCCCGCCGCGCCCACGGAGCCGTGCAAGGACCGGGTCCGGAATATCCCCCGGAGCGCTCGTCGCCCTGCTCGGATCCGGGTCCGACGACCCGACGACGACCGAATCGGCGTCTCCGTCCCACTCACAGACCTGTACCGCCGGTCGATCGAACGTCGCCTCCGCGAGTTCGATCGCGGCGGAGACGGCGCCTTCGACCGTCTTGGCTCGGTTGAGATCGGCCGAGAGGGTGAGCAGCCGGTCGTGTGACCCGTGAGAGGGTTCTGTACTTCCCATACAATGTCAATAGTTCATGTACCATTAATAGTTCTGAAAAATTACTTTTGCCGATGAGATTTTCTTTTTATTAAGTACGTCGCGATTGCACCGCTCTAACAGTATTTAAGTAGACATTCGCGTTCGCATCGCGCGACCACACGAATCGCTCCGTCGACGGCGACTGCCCGGTATCGTTCACCGCCGCGTATGGCACTCGATCGACGCCCTCCCGGAGCGCATCGTCGACCGTCCGCCAGCGCGATTCGTCGGGGACTTCCAGCGACAGCGCCGGCGGGTAGCCGCGTGAAACAGGCTCAAGGTGATCGATCCCCTGGTATCCGGTATGGTGGGCGATCCCGACGACGCAGAGTCGACTGCGCCCTGTGACAAGTGTGAGATGTCGATCCCGACAGACGCCGACCAATGTCCGATCTGTGGCTACCGACCAGCCGGGTACAACCCAACGCTACTCCGCGCCGGGCAGGCGTTCTTCACCCTTGCGGCCGTCGTCTCGCTCCTCGTGTTCGTCGCTGGGGTGACCCGGATTTCGCCCGGATTGCCGACCGAGATAATCTCCAAGATCGCGATCGTCGCGCCGTACACGCTGGGGATCTCCAGCTTTTTCGCCTACTACATCCGCGGGAAGCGGGGGACGACGCCGACCGACAGCAGCGCGTTCAACTGATCGGTCTCCGTGCCGAGTTCCCGGGTGTTGCCGGTCGGTCGTTTATACGACCGGTCTCGTGACGGGTGAGAACCCCGCGGCGTGAATCTGAGCGTCCGTCGCGGGACGCGGCTCGCCGTCACGAGCGGAATGAGGGCGATGGGGGCGACCGCGGCGCTACCGGAGTCGGACAGATCTGAGAAGCGAACTGGAGCCGCGGGGTGCGCGTATCGGAAGCCTAGGCCGAGATTTGAACTCGGGGTCTCGTCCTTACCAAGGACGCGCTTTACCGCTAAGCTACCCAGGCGCAATGAGTCGTTGACCGGATTCGACTTTATGGGTTTCGATTCGGGAGCGTCCCGTCACGGAGACACACACGTTCCGGCGCAGTCGGCCGATCACCGGTCCGTCGCGCTCACGGCGCGGTCGGAGATGTCGGCGATCCGATCGACGGTCGCATCCGGAAGCGCACGGCCCGGCGGCGGGAACTCGCCGTCGTAATCGGCGGCCAGTTCGCGGGCGTACGTCAACAGCTCCTCGGGCGGCTCCCCGCCGACGGCGGTGGTGCCGGCGACGACCGCGAGTTCGAGGGCGTCGATCTCCAGGTTCCGGTCGAGCGCGGTCGCCGCGGCGGGGTCGGTCCCCTCGCGGTCCCGGACCGTCTGGTCGCGACCGAACGCGCGCACGACTTCGACCGCTGCCGCGGCGGCGTCGGTACACGCCAGCAGCGAGAAACCGCGCGAGACGAGCACATCGGCGGTGAGCACGTCCATGTCGGCGTCGATGTCCGTCTCGCGCGCGGGCGCGGTCACCCACGGCTCCTCGTGGGCCACCGACCGGGTGAGTCGGAGTCCCTCGTAGATGAGCTGTACGCCGGCCGCCCGATCGACCACTGCGTCGGGGTTGACCTCCGGGTCGACCGCGCGGGCGGTGACCAGCGCCAGCACCCCGGGCGTCACGGCGGCGTCGAGGATGCGGCGTTCGAGGGCATCGCGCAGCTGATCGGGCTCGACGTCCGCGAGCGCCTCGTGTGCGGCCTCACGCGCTCGCGCGGCATCGTCCATTACGTAACGGTAGTCGATCGAGGGGCAAAGACCTTTGGAAACGAACGGAATACCACAGTGTGATCCGCACCCGAGACGATGACGGCGTCCGCGTCGTGACGATCGACCGCCCGGCGCGCCGGAACGCCCTCCGCCCCGAGGACCTGACCGCGCTCCGCACCGCCGTCACCGACGCCGACGCGCCGGTGACGTACCTTCGCGGCGCCGGCGAGGCGTTCTGTGCCGGCGCCGATCTCGACGTCGTCGCCGACCTCGACGACCCGGCGGCGTTCGCCCGCATGGGCCAGCGCACGGCCACGGCGATCGCGGACGCGGAGACGGTCGTCGTCTGCGGGGTCGACGGCGCGGCCCGCGGCGGCGGCGTCGAGCTCGCGCTCGCGGCCGATATCCGAGTGGCCACCCCCGCGGCGACGTTCGCGGAGCCCGGCGTCGCGTTCGGACTGTTCGGTGCGTGGGGCGGGACCGTTCGCCTCCCGCGAGTGATGGGCGAGGGCGACGCGCTCGACTTCGCGCTGTCGGGGCGCGTGCTCGACGCCGACGCGGCGCTCCGGACCGGGCTCGTCTCCCGCGTCGTCGACGACCCGCGGTCGGTTGCGGACGCGGTCGCAGAGGGCGCGCCGGACGCGCTCCGCGCGATCAAGCGGCGAGTCCGCGACCGGCGCGACGACGAGACCCAAGAGGGCGCGGAGGCGACCGCGTTCGCCGACCTCGTTCGCGCGCACGCCGACGGTATCGCGGCGACGCGCGGGGAGTGAGTCGAACCGGGCGCCGCCGCCCGCCCCGCGGTTCGGGACCCCCGCCCGCCCGCGGTCGGTCGGATGTGACAGGTTTAAGTAAATGTCCGACCAAGCATCAGATGCGAAGCCCGCACCGGTAGTGTAGTGGTATCACGCAACCTTGCCATGGTTGCAACCCGAGTTCAAATCTCGGCCGGTGCATCTTCTCGCTACGCTCGAAGATACACCGGTCTGCCTCCCGTTCGCTCCGCTCACGGGAGTCTCGGCCGGTACTTTTTTTTGACTGGTCTAGTCGGTAGCCTCTATTTTTGTCTACGTTTCTTTGGGTACTGCTGGACTCTACTTCACTTAGAAATAGGTCTGCGGCTGGCGCGTGCCTCCGAGCGCCCACCGGGCGCGAGGAGCCCGCGCGAGGGAGTCGCGAACGGAGTGAGCGACGAGGCTGGGGAGGTGTGAGGCTGCGGTGCGGTTGCGGTTGGGTGGGACTCAAAGGGGGCAGCCGCGAGGACGCCGCAGGCGACGTAAGCACTGGAAGGAGCGAGTGCAACGAGCGACTGAAGCGCGCAACGAGCGTGCGGCGTCCTCGCGGCTGGGGATTTGGCGGTGTTCACGCCAATCAGCTATCCGTCATTTATAAGCGATCGGCCGAACCCGCGACACAGTCCCCGATCGAACCACGAACCACTTCCACACACCGATCCGAACGCCAGACCGTCACGGTTAGGTTCGCCCGTTCGTTTGGACAGGTAAACCCGTCTCGCCGGCACTCACATCGGCGAGCCAGATCCCACCATGCAACAGTACCTCGATCTCGTCGACGACACCCTGTCGACGGGCACGCACAAGCCGAACCGAACCGGCGTCGACACGATCGCGACGTTCAGCGGGCAGTACACCGTCGACCTCGCGGAGGGATTCCCGCTCCTGACGACCAAGAAGATGGACGGTTACCGCTGGAACTCGCTGATCCACGAGGTGCTCTGGTACCTCTCCGGCGAAGAACACGTCCGAAACCTCCGCGAGGAGACGAAGATCTGGGACGCGTGGGCCGACGAGGAAGGCCGCCTCGACACCGCCTACGGCCGGTTCTGGCGCCGGTTTCCCGTGCCAGACGGCGTCGACGCGCTCCCGGGCGAGACGTGGCCCGAAGACGCGCACCGCTGGGTGAACGTCGAGGAGGGACCGGACGGCGCCGAGCGTCGGACCTTCGACCAGATCCAATACGTGCTCGACACCCTCGACGAGAACCCGCAGTCGCGCCGGATGGTCGTGAACGCGTGGCACCCTGCCAACGCCGCGGTCTCGACGCTGCCGCCGTGTCACTACACCTTCGTCGTGAACGTGCAGGACGGCCGGCTCAACCTCCACCTCACGCAGCGCTCGGGCGACATCGCGCTCGGCGTGCCGTTCAACATCGCCGCCTACGCGCTGCTCGCGAACGCGCTTGCGCAGCGGACGGGGTTCGAGGTCGGCGAGTTCGGTCACACCGTCGTCGACGCGCACGTCTACTGCGGGCGCGGCGATCGCGGGAAGTGGTACGGCAAAAACCTCCGGTACGTCCAGGACCGGCTCGCGACCGTCGAGAGCAAGGCCGACTACCTCGACGTGAAGAGCTGGGTCGAGCGGACCGCCCCAGACGAGACGGCCGGCGAGGAGGGGT
The DNA here is from genome assembly GCF_051194165.1 of Halorubrum shenae. NCBI lineage: Archaea > Methanobacteriati > Methanobacteriota > Halobacteria > Halobacteriales > Haloferacaceae > Halorubrum > Halorubrum shenae. The sequence continues at coordinate 67,220 of NZ_JBLZNI010000011.1, forward strand.
ACGACCACGTCCCCGGCCTGCTCGAACAGCTCTCGCGGGAGCCGCGCGAGCGCCCCCGGATCGAGATCGCCGACGTGCCGCTCGACGAGCTCACCTACGAGGACGTCGAGGTCGTCGACTACGACTCCGCGGACGGCATCTCGTTCGCGGTCGCGGAGTGATGGCCGGCGACGCGTTCGCCGGCGACGGCGCCGACAGCGCCAGCGTCGACCTCGTCCTCGTCGCCGCGGTCGCCGAGAACCGCGTCATCGGCGACGAGGGGGGAATGCCGTGGCACTATCCGGCCGATCTGGCGCACTTCAAGCAGCTCACAACCGGCCACCCCGTGATCGTCGGCCGCGCGACCTACGAGAGCATCGCCGACCGGATCGGCGGCCCGCTCCCGGACCGAACCAGCGTCGTGGTGACGACCCGCGACCTCGATCTCCCCGAGGGCGCCGTCGTCGCGAACGACCTCGACGAGGCGGTCGACCTCGCGGTCGCCGACGCCGCCGACCGCGGCGTCGACGAGGTCTACGTCATCGGCGGCGCGACCCTCTACGAGCAGTTCCTCGACCGTGCCGACCGGATGGTGCTGACTGCGGTCCCCGAGCGTCCCGAGGGCGACACGTACTTCCCGGATTGGGACGCTGAAGGGTGGACTGAGACGGCGCGCGAATCCGTCGGGGATGACGACGAGAGCGACGACGAGGCCGCCGCGCTCGCGTTCGTCACCTACGAGCGGATCGACGGGTAAAGACAAGATCCCGAGCCCGCTATCGATCTCCCGGCCGGTGTATTCTATTCTGGAAGAATTCTAGGCTCTTTCTTATCTGTACACACAGTAACCAGCCGATAATTATTGTGTATCACATACTATAAGCGTTCATAGAGATCGACCAAACACTTTTGTTACCATAGTGTGTTATATGCTCTCATGACACTAGCAGAAACCTCGATCGATCCCGGTCAGTGTCCGTTCTGCGGGACGGAACTCGCGTCGCCCGGCGCGGGATTCATGCGCCACGTTGAAACCGAGCCCGAGTGTCGCGACGCGTTCGAAACGTGGCGCGACCGCGTCACCGACGATATGCGGGGCGGCTGGGCGGGGTGACGGAGCGGTCGTCGGCGCGGGAGCCTCGGTGCGACGCTGACTCAGCTCCGCAGCGCTTCCACGGGACGCTCGTTCGCCGCCTTCCACGCCGGGTAGGCCCCGCTAACGATCCCCACGCCGACGCCGAACCCGAGCGCCAACAGGAGGTAGTAGCCGTTCGTCGGGTCGAGTACGAGCGCGGCGTCGACCGCGGGCGTCGAGACTACCAGCCCGGCAACGAGCAGCACGGTCAGCAGGGTCCCTGCCGCCGCGCCCGCCGCGCCGATGAGCCCGGCCTCCGCCAACAGCACGCGCAGCACGTCCCGGCGCGTCACGCCGACCGCGCGCATCACGCCGATCTCCTGTCGGCGCTCGATGGTGCTCATCAGCATGACGTTGAGGATCGAGACGCCGGCGACGACGAGCGAGATGGCCCCGAGCCCGAGCAGGAACGTACTTAAAAGATCGAAGAAGCCGTTGATCTCGTCGACGATCGCCGCCAGCTCGAACAGGTCGACGCGCTCTTCGCGGGCGTTCACCGACTCGCGGATCGCGTCCGCGGCCGCTCGTGCCGTCTCTCCCGAGTCGGCCACGACGAGCGCCTGCGCGTAGCCGTCGGCGGCGAACGCCGACTCCGGGAGGAAGACAGCGTCGTCTGGCGCGACCGGGCTGAACGTCTGGCTCTCGGCGAGCACGGCGACGACGCGGACCTGCGTCCCGGCGATCCCGACCGTGTCACCCGCGCCGACGTCAAGGTCCTCGGCAACGCCCGCACCGACGATCGCGCCCTGTCGGTGGCGGTCCGGGAGCCTCCCTTCGGCGGCCTCGAACGCGAGCCCCGGCTCCTCGACGCCGTACACCGTCGCGAAGGTCTGTGAACTCGCCCCCTCGACGACCGCGTTGTCCGAGTACAGCGGGACGACGGCCGGGTCCCCGACTGCCGGATCGCTGACGGCGCGTCGGATCGCGGCCACGTCGGCCGCCGAGAGCGACTCCACCCCGGCGTCGGCGTTCGGCGAGACCACCACCTGCGTGCCGATGTCGCCGATGGCGTCGGCGGCGCCGAGCGCGAGCACGTTTCCGAAGATCCCCAGCGCCGCGACCGCGAGCACGCCGATACAGACGCCGAGTACCGCCAGGACTGTTCGCATGCGATTTCGACGGAGGTTCCGCGCGGCCATCGAGACGGCGGGGCGCCAGCCGCGAAGCCAGCCGGTGACTCCGCCGCCGCTCATCGGTCCGCTGGTGCCGCCGCTGCTCATCGTTCCTCCGGCGCGAGCGCTGAGTCGGCGTTCCGGTCCGGCGAGTCGGCGTTCCGGTCCGGCGAGTCGGCGTCCATCGAGGCCGCCTCGTCCGAGATGCCGCCAACCAGCACTCCGTCCGTGAGTTCGACGATCCGGTCCGCGTACTCCTCGACCAGCGGGTCGTGCGTGACGGCGATGACGGCGACCCCTTCCTCCTTCACGCGCTCGAACTCGGCGAGGATCGACTCCCCGGTCTCCGTGTCGAGGTTCCCCGTCGGCTCGTCGGCGAGCAGCACCGCCGGCTCGTTGATGAGCGATCTGGCGATGGCGACCCGCTGTTTCTGCCCGCCGGAGAGTTCCGACGGCTCGTGGTCGAGCCGGTCGCCGAGCCCGAAGCGCTCTAGCAGGTCGGCGGCGCGATCGCTCGCGTCGCCCGGGTCGAACGCGGTCGGAAGTGCGACGTTCTCGACCGCGGTCAGCGTCGGCAGGAGGTGGAAGTCCTGGAAGACGAACCCGATCGATTCCTTTCGGGCCGCGGTGCGCTCGGCGACCGTGAGCTCGGTCACGTCGGTGCCGTCCAGCAGGCGCCACCCCTCTGTCGGGTCGTCGAGGAGGCCGAGCACGTTGAGGAGCGTCGACTTCCCGGAGCCGCTGGGGCCGACGACCGCGACGAACTCCCCCGGCTCGGCCGCGAAGTCGACATCGTCGAGCGCCACCACCGGCTCGGCGCCCCCGCCCGGATACCGCTTGGTCGTGCCCCGGAGTTCGACGCTATACATCGCGACGACGGATCACGCTCCCGGCGACCGCGACCCCCGCGCCGCCGACGAGCCCGACGATGCCGAGCGTCCCGAACGTGCCGACGACGCCGGATCCCTCTCCGCTCCGCTCGCCCGAGTCGGGGAGCGCCACCGTCGCGGTCTCGGTGTACCGGACGCCGCGCTCGGTGTAGGCGACCCGGATCGGGATCTCGGTCGCCACGGAGGCGTTCGCCGCGGTCCGCAGGTCGAAGGCGACGAAGTCGCCCGCGCCCACGCTCCCGACGAAGTACTCCTGACCAGCCGGGGTCGGCTCGACCCCGTCGGCGCCCGCGACTGAGACCACGACTCCCTCAAGCTCGCCGCTGCCCGCGTTACCGAGGTTGGCGTCGACGACGACCTCGCCGTCGGGGGTCGTCTGGACCGTCGCGTCGGTGACGGTCGGGCTCCCCTCCCGCGTCGGGTACCGGAGCGTCGACGTCGCCGTCCGGTTCGCACCGGCGCCGGCCGACGCGTCGAGTTGGGACCGGAACGCCGCGGTGACCGTCACGTCCGAGCGCTCGTCGAGGGGACCGAGGTCGACGACCACCTGCCGCTCTTCGCCGGGTGCAACGTCTTCCACGACGAAGGGGCCGACCTCGACGGTCGGGTCGGCCTCTCCGTCCTCGCTGTCGCCTCCGTCCTCCGCCCCGACCGGCGTGCCGACGGCGGTCAGGCTCACGCGGTCGGCGGTCGAGGTTCCGGTGTTGACCACGGTCACCGCGACCGGGGAGTCGGCCGACCGGACCGCTTCGCTCTCGTCGTCTTCGGCGGTCTGGAGCCCGCCGCCCCCGCCGAAGACGCCCTCGATGCCGCCGAGGTCGACGCCGCCGGCGTTCTGGTCCTCCTCGTCGCTCTGGAGGTCTTCCGGCGAGAGCGCACGAGTGCGCACGTCGAGCGCGACCTCGGCCGGCTGGACGTCGACGATCACGTCGCGCGTCACCGTGACGGTCCCGCCGTCGTCGTCGCCGCCCGTCGCTTCCTGCTCGGCGACGACCTCGACCGTGAGTCGGTGTTCGCCCGGCTCGTCGAATCGGGTCCAGAGGACCACGTCGGTCGCGTCACCCGCAGAGAGCGCCCCGACCGCAGTCGCCTCGTCGCGGGGGTCGTCGTCTTCGTCGTCCTCGTCTCCGTCGTCGCTGCTCGCGTTGAGGAGCCGGACGCTCGTCACGTCGGCCGCCGCCGGGCTCCCGCCGGAGTTCGAGACGGTCACGTTCAGCGCCGTTCGCTCGCCGACTGCGGGCTCGGTCGAACTCGCGTCGATCCCGTCGATCGCGATCCGGGCGTCAGGCACCGCCGTGGCCGCCCCGACGGCCCCCAGTAGCGCCAGCAGGGCCAGCAGCGCGGCTGTGGTTCTCGTGGATATCAATGTCACCCCTGTTAGGGGACCGCGCGGCATATATCCGTCGTAGGCGGGGGTATCGTGGCGGCGGTGACGGCCGGTCGTCGCCTCACGCCGCTCCGTACCGTCCCGGGCCGCCGACGGACGCGAACGTATACGATGTCGGGTCCCGGACCGACAGTACCGGTTACGGATGCTTTTTCAACCGTCCGGCGTAAGATAGGGTAATGAGCCAGTGCGACACCGCGAGAGCGGGTGATCGGCGATGATGGGCGGCAACGACCAGCAGGCGTACGACCGCGGCACGTCGCTGTTCTCGCCGGACGGCCGGATCTATCAGGTCGAGTACGCCCGCGAGGCGGTCTCGCGCGGCGCGCCGAGCGTCGGTGTCCGGACGGCGGACGGCGTCGTCTTCGTCGCGATGTCCCGCGCGTCCTCCACGCTGATGGAGGCCGAGAGCATCGAGAAGCTCCACAAGCTGGACGACCACCTTGGCACCGCGAGCGCCGGCCACGTCGCCGACGCCCGCCAGCTGATCGACCTCGCGCGCCGCCAGTCGCAGGGGAACCGCCTGCGCTACGGCGAGGCCGTCGGGGTCGAGGCGCTGACGAAGTTCGTCACCGACCACATTCAGGAGAACACCCAGCGCGGCGGCACCCGGCCGTACGGCGCCGCGCTCCTCATCGGCGGCATCGAGAACGGCGAACCGCGCCTGTTCGCGGCCGACCCCTCCGGGACCCCCAACGAGTGGAAGGCGACCGTCATCGGCGGCGGTCGACAGGAGATCCAGGGTCACCTCGAAGACGAGTGGAGCGACGACCTCTCGCTCGACGCGGGCGTCGAACTCGGCATCGCCGCACTCGCCGCCCACGAAGACGAGTTCGAGCCGGCGGACCTGGCCGTCGCAACGGTCACCGAGGCCGACGGCTACCGGACCCTCCCCGTCGAGGAGATCGCCGAGGCGTTCGAGGCCGCCGGGCTGACGACCGCTGAGGAGGAAGACGATGAGGACGCGGACGACGCGGACGACGCAGACGACGCAGACGACGAGGAGTAGCTCCCTCGCCGTCCCCCAGGCCCTTTTGACGCCGCTCCCCGAACCGCGGGTATGCCACGCATCGCGGAGCTCGTCGCGTACCCGCTGAAGTCGAACGACGGGGCAGCGGTCGACCGCGCCGAACTCGGGCCGAACGGCGCCATCCGCGGCGATCGCACGTACGCGCTCGTCGAGGCCGGCGTCGACCCGCACACGGCCTCCGTCGGCGGCGACGGCGGCTACGTCAACGGCAAGCGCGAGCCGGCGGTCCACCGGCTCTCGGCGAGCTACGAGCTCGCCGGAGCAGCCGACGCGACGCCGACCGCAGTCACCCTCTCGCGGCCCGCGCGCCCCGAGAGTGGGGTCGGCGCCGAGACGCGCACCTTCGCGCTTCCCGACGACGGTGAGGCCTTGGCGGCGTGGGTCGGCGAGTACCTCGGCTACGCCGTCGACCTCGTCCGCGAGCCGGACGGCGGACTCCCCGACGACCGGGCGGCACCGGGGCCGACGGTCGTCTCACGGGCGACGCTGGAGACGGTCGCCTCGTGGTTCGACGAGGTCGCCGACGCCACGGAGATGCGCCGGCGCCTCCGACCGAACCTCGTCCTCGACGACTGCCCGGCGTTCTGGGAGGACCGGCTGTTCGCCGACCACGGGGAGGCCGTTCGCGTCTCGCTCGGAGAGACGGCACTGCTCGGTGTCAACCCGTGTCAGCGCTGTGTCGTCCCCTCGCGGGACCCGGACACGGGCGACGAGATCGAGGGATTCCGAGAGACGTTCGTCCGCAAACGCCGCGAGACGCTTCCCGCGTGGACCGAAAGCGACCGGTTCGACCACCACTTCCGGCTCATGGTCAACACGGTCGTCCCGGAGTCGGAGTGGGGCTCGACCCTCGCGGTCGGCGATTCGGTTGCGATCGAGGGCGTCGAGCCGGAACCGAACGGTGAGAGTTAAAAGGAAACTGTCGCTTACTGCCCGCCGTCGGTCATCGCGACCGGGTCGCTGTCCGCGAGGTCGCCGTCCGCGAGTTCCGATTCCGCCGCGTTTCCGACCGAATTCGTCGACTCGCGCCCCTCGGCGGCCGGGTCTGCGACGCCGAAGTGCGTCCAGAGGGTGGCGCCGACGACCGCGTAGGCGACGAGGTCGTAGTGGACGACCCCGTCGAAGCCGGTGAACGCCGCGGCCGTGCTGTACGCGAACAGGCCGGCGACGCTCCCGACGAACAGCGCGTCGGTCGTGAGCCGTCCGTCGGCGATCCCGCCCAGCGCCCGACGGATGATCGGGCCGCAGGCGACGAGGAACGCGATCCCGGAGAGCGCGCCGAGGTTGACGAAGAAGTGCGTCGCCATCCGCGAGTCGAGGAGCGACTGCAGGTACTCGACCGTGAGGGGGTCGTAGAAGAGCCACTCCAAGCGGGTCGGATACAGTACCGCGATGTACGGCGTCGCGACCATCAGGCCGAACAGCACGGCGACGGCGACGCGGGCCGACGCGAACTGCGAGGCCCGGCGGGCCTCGAACGCCCGGTCCGCCGGGTCGACGACGAGCCCGCACGCCTCTAGGGTCTCCCGAATCTCGCTCCGGGAGACCGACGGGTCGTGGTGGACGCCCACAGTGCCGTTCCGCGCGGTCGCCGACGCGGCGCTCGCGCTGTCGCAGTCGCGAAGCACGGCCTCCAACAGCCCCTCGCGGCGTTTCGTGTCGATTCCTTCAACGGAGAAGGTGTCGTGAACGTGCGGCTCGGGCACCCGCGCGACTCGCGGCCCGGCGCCGGGGCCGGACGCGTCGGCCGAGGAGTTGCCGGTCGGCGCGTCGAGCCCCCGATCGCGGACCACGGCGTCGAGCCGCGTCGACCGCCCGTGGTGGTCGTCTGGCATGTGCATCACATACACCCGTACCGCTATGAAACTTCCCCCGTTCGGGACCGACGCGGACCGAGCCTCACCCGGTGAGCGGGTGACTCACGAGTTGACCGACTCCATGTACGAGGTGACGATCATCTGCCCCTTCCGCGTGAGCGCGGCGCCCGTGTCGCCGTCGACGACGAGGTTCTCCTCGCGGAGCGTTTCGAGGACCATCTCCGTCTGGGTAACGTCGCCGGTGATCACGTCGGCGATGTTGGCCTCGCCGCCGGCCGAGTAGATCGAGACGAGTATCTCCAGCTGTTCTTCCGTCGGATCGAACGCCTCGACATCCTCCATCACCTCGTCGTACTCCAGCTTGATGTACCGGCCGAGCACGTTCAAAATGCGCTTGGTGGGGACCGTCGCGATCGAGGTCACCGTCTGCGTCTCCGGGACGTGGCGGAACACGAGCGCGGGGCGCTTTTTGCCCGCGATCGTGCGGTTGGTCCGCTCGTAGTCGATGACGGTGGAGAGATCGACCGAGAACGGCTCGGGGCAGTCGGCAAAGCTGATCGCGCCCGGCGAGAGCGTGATCGATGCGGTGTGGTCGGACGCGTCGGTGACCCGTCCCCCGAGCTTCGCCGGATGGCGGACGGTGACCGTTACACCGCGCAACAAGGTCTTGAACAGCAACCGGGTGAACCGATCCATGTCGTCCGCCTTGCCCTCCACGAGTGCGGTGTGCCTGTCGCCGTCCTGTTCGTAAGCAAGCGTGACGCTGTCGCTGAAGAACGACTGGAGATCGCCGGGGACGGTGCCGACAACGACATCGAACACCTTCGAGAGGGGAACGGTCGTCTTCGCATCCTCGGTGGCGAGCACGAGCCGGCGCTGGCTCAGGAGGATGCGGCCCGTCACCGGTTTGTCGCTTCCGAGGCCGGAAGTGTGGACGCGACCGACGAAGTCGGCGACGACGGACTCTTCCATCGATCCTAGCTAATGACTCTCCGGTATTTACTGTTACTCACGATGTATCAATTGTGATACCATGACCGTAGGTGAAAATTGAACCGGTTCGGGCGCTCAGACGGATTCGGTCGCGCGACGGAACTGAGGAACAGCAAAGCCTAATGAGGTGGGCATCAAATCGTCAGTTGATGCCCACAGTAGAATACCTCAACTACGAAGTGCTCGACGACCACGACTGGTCGATGGACGATGACGACCTGTTCGAGGAGGCCGCAGGTGCGGACCTCGACGCCGAGGACTACGGCTCCCTCGAAGTGAATCAGGGCGAATACATCCTCGAGTCGGCCGAGGCACAGGGCTACGACTGGCCCTTCTCGTGCCGCGCAGGCGCCTGCGCGAACTGCGCTGCCATCGTGAAGGAAGGCGAAATCGAGATGGACATGCAGCAGATTCTCTCCGACGAAGAGGTCGAAGAGAAGGACGTCCGCCTGACCTGCATCGGCAGCCCGGAGACCGACGAGGTCAAGATCGTCTACAACGCGAAACACCTCGACTACCTGCAGAACCGCGTCATCTAAGCAGCAGCGTAAAACACTCGTTAAACAATCGCGGCTCTTCGGAATCAGCTTTGATTTCGTATCCGCGACATTCCTGCTATAGAGCCGACCTATAGCCGGTTCTCTGATCACTAGAAAACTCGGAGCAGAACCTTCTTTTGTAATTCACGACGTTTGGTCACCCTTGAGTCGATGTCGGATGCTCGCGCCACAGTTTCCGGTGTACTTGTAACTCCGCTCCGTTCACCCGAGATGTAGTCTCAACACAAAATCCTTTGAATAGCGCCACGTCTTCCGGAAGTACACACCGACACAGAGTGAACTACCCTTCTTTTCTCGGCAGCTACCACTAGCTCATTGAGATAGGTGTTTGATATCCGACTCGCTGATACCTACCCAGAATTCACTCTGCTTCCACAAGGTGTGTTGCCAGCGATTCGAGTTTGCCCGCCTCATCGATGGCACTCATTCACCGCTCCGGGAGCTGTGACGCCCCGAACCGCGCGCCAGCAACCGTACCCGCAATCGCCCCAATCGTATCGGTGTCTCCGCCGCGATTGACCGCAGTCACGTTCGCTTCCTCGGCACTCTCAGTGAACAGCCCATCGTGGAGCGCCGTTTGTAGCGAGTGAACGACGTATCCCGACGTCTCCAACGTGTCTGGTGAATCGCCACGAACGAGGGGTTGAAGCGCCGTGAGAGGGCTACCTTTGCCTGTGCGGCATTGATCCCCCCCTCGTTCAGATCCGACGTCTGAAACTCCGTTTTTTCGCCGTGTGAGCAACCATATTATCTACAGGTTAAAGAGGGACCCAGGTAATTGCCCTAGAGTAATATTCGACTCGGCGGGTCGATTTCTTACCGGGGGATGGGCGACCCACGTGAGTGCCCGTCGAGACAACAACGGGCAACGATCCGGGTTCGGCGATTCCGCCGTTCGTTTATATAAGCGACGGGTTGTATTCGGTGCCCACCCCTGTTCCAATAACGAATCGCCGATTGCGCTTATAAACGAAACTACACGCGGGCTAACCGGGTTATATCCCCCCGAGACTGATCAGGACTCCGAGTAAGACGAGTACGACTACGGCGGCCGTGCCGACGGCGAGCGGTGTGTTCTCCATCGCTTTCTCGTAGAACGGCATCGATTCGTACTCTTCGCGGAACGCGTCTCGATTCTCCGCGTCGTAGAAGTACTTGGTCTTGAAGGCGAAGCGCTCGGTCACCGCGCACCCGGTACAGACGGGAGTTCCCTCCAACCGTTCGGTCTTGATATGCGAGTCGCAGTTGATACTCCCGCAGTTCGCGCAATACGTGTAGTCGTTATCAGTGCCAGCTGTATCGCAGTGAACGCATCGATGAATCCCATCTTCGCTCGTGACGCGTGACGGTCCGGCTGTGAAGTACTCGTACGGATACGTGTATTCCCATAGTTCAGTCGTCTGCCGAATCTGTGGGAGGTACACCGGTTCGATCGACTGTACCGAAATGTCGGAGCGCTTCGGTTCGCACGTTTTCGTGTACGTGACGTTGTTGTCTCCCGTGTAGGAGACCGTCGTCGTGTGGCGTTCTTTGACCCGGTTGACGGCCCAGTCTTTGTACTCGGTCTGTGTCTGCCCGAATCGTCGCTCTTCGACCACATCGAATTGATCTTCGAACTGCTCCGCGTCGAGATCGACGGTCGCGTGGAGGTTCTCCAACACGAGGTTCGAGACATCACCCGCAGCGGTTTTCGGGTGGCCGCGTTCGGCGTGGACAACGAACCGAGACCGGTCGTTGACCCGATGAATCACGCCGACCGACGTTTCGAAGACCGCGTTCGTGTCCGCTGTCACAGCAACGACCGGCCGGAAGGTGACGTGAGAGTGCGGCGCGGGAAGGTCCGCTGACTCGATGTTTTCGATGTCGTGGAACGCTTCCTCGACGGGTGCCGTCACCGACGTCGCCGGATCGTACGGCCGGAGCGTCTCGTCGCACAGAATTTCTATCCGACCGTTGTACAGGTCCAACCCGATCTTGTCAGCGATCTCACGCAGGTCCTCGCCGTCGATCAGTTCGATTGGGTACGGGTCGTCGTTCCGCCGAAGCCGCTGGGCGTAGTCGATGGCCGGGCCGGTGAATCGACCGGTCGTTGCCACCATCCCGCGTTTCGGCCCGTCGAACTCGAAGGTCGCAATCGCGGAGTGTAGCTTCTGTACGACCGGTCGCCCGACGGTTCCCGTGTGCTTACACTCGACGACGACACCGCGCCGAGTCCCGTCAACGACCTCTTCCATCAGGATATCGCGCCCCTCGTCGGCGGTCCGTTCCGCCTGCCGGACGTTCTCGTACCCGAGGTTCCGGAAGACGTCCTCCATCACGTCCTCGAACTCGAATCCGGAGAGATCATCTAAGACGGGCATCTAGCGTACTCAATTGTGTCAGTTCCGCTGTAAAGGGTCTATTGAAACCCTCTCCAAGTAACACGTCTTCACAAATGGAGCTCCCAGTTTCGGAAACGACGATTTCCGAAATCGTGATTTCTGAAATACCGTTCCGATTTTAAACCCAATATGAGGCCCCATGGTTGGTGGACAGAGAAGTGTGAGAGAGTATCGTACCGAGTTCGAGGTATTCTAACGGATACTACCCAAAACGCTCCGACGCCGCAATCGCTATGACCTGCCGAGAAGCCGAGAGAGGAACCCGCTTGACTCGTCAGCGTTGCTGTCGTTGGTTTCGTTTTGTGCTTGGTGTTCTGGCCGCGTCTCGGTCTCTGCAGGATTCCCGAGGAGCTCTTCGACAGAGTACCCGATCCATTCTGCGAATTCGTTCGGTGCGCCGATGTACACGCTCGTTGAGGACTTCTCCGACATGAACCGCTTGGGGAGTCGCTTCTCGTAGTCGTACACCTCGTATTCTTCGCGGTCGAAATCAGCCGTGATCGCGTCGGGCTCTGATTCGAACGTGACTCGGCCGCCTTGAATGTCGCGTTGCCATTTGAGCCGCCCCGTGTCGTACGTTTTCTCAGCAGGTTCGTCGGCAGGGAAGTACTCCGGTTGCTTCCTCCCTGCTTCTTCGTAGAACTCCCGAACGATACGACGAACGTCTTCGATCGTGCCGTTCCCGTCAGTCCACGGTTTGTCGGTGAGCATGCGTCGTGCGACGTAACTGAAGATCGGATTCTGCCGTTCGAGCACCGCTGCGAGGTCCTCTTGCGCCTCGCGGAATCCCGGATCCTCTGGGTTCGACGGGAACGACACGTCCATGCTGAGAATCTTCATTCTGTTCCGGAACTCAGATTTCGGGAGCGCGTCGTTCGTCGTGAAGATCAGGCACGGCTGATCGACGCTCGTCGGCGTCCAATCGCCCCAGTAGTTCCGGATCGGGCTCCACCGCTGTATCTTCTCTTTCTCTGCGTCGATGATAGCGTAGGGGAAGCTCGTGTTCCACTCACGAATCCCGCGGATCTCTTTGACGCCGACGTCGTCGGCGTCCACCCCGGAAATCACGGTGTTGTCGGACACCAGTCGGAGGATGTACTCGGTGAGCTTGTCCTTCCCGGCGTCGCTCTTCCCTTCGATGTACAGGTGCTGTAGGACGTTATCGAGCGTCCGCGACGGGGATGATAACGCTTCGGCGTACTGGTTTGCGAACGGGGCCCAGAACCCGTAGAGAAACGCCTCGTACATCTGTGCCATCACCGCCGTCTCGGACTGCGTGTGACCGTGGTTTTCGACGGTCTCGATGTAGTCCTCGATCGTTTCGAGGCAGTGATCTAACACTGCCGGAGTCGGTTCCTCGGTAGCGACGAGGATCATCTCATCTTGCTCACCGATCACGACTTGTTCGGCGTCCGGCAGCACCGTCATCGTCGGAATCGCCGTCGATTCCTTCACCTGCGTGTTGTACGCGCTGAGCGGCGCAGTGATGCTGTGATCCTCAATGGTTGCGCCGCGATCACGGAGACTCGCCCCGAACTCGTCCGCCGTGTCCTTATCGACCGGCTCTGTTGAAATCCTCAGGGAGTTACATGTTCGCCGTGTAATCCTACGGGATGAAGGCCCTCCCGAAGTCGAAGATTCTCCGGTTTACTGAGAAGGCGATCCATCTGGCACGCCGAGCGGTCTCTCGATACTCCTCGAAGTTTTCCAAACACCGCTACACACTTCCGCAGCATGTTGTTCTGCTCTGTCTCAAAGTTCGGAAGAACACGACCTATCGTGGTCTGCTTGACGAACTGATCGAGATGCCGCGCATCCGTCGAACCCTTGGCTTATCCGAACTTCCTACGCCATCAACGCTTTGTAAGGCGTTCAACCGGCTTGATATGGCAGTGTGGCGTGTTATATTGACTATCTCAGCGACGCTACTCCCGACGAGCGGCGTCGTTGGAGTTGATGCGTCAGGATTCGACCGCAGTCACGCCTCGAAACACTACACGAAACGGGCCGAACTCACGATTCAGCAACTCAAAGTGACGCTGTTGGTTGATGCGAAGGTGAACGCAATTCTCGATCTCCACGTGACGACGACTCGGAAACACGATAGCCAGATTGCCCCGTCGTTGATCAAGCGCAATCCCGAGAGCATTGGCATTTTGCTCGGTGACAAAGGCTACGACGACCAGAAAATCAGACAACTTGCCCGTCAACACGAGATTCGTCCACTAATCAAGCATCGTGAGTTCACATCGCTCCACAAGGCGTGGAACGCACGCTTGAACACTGATCTCTACGGCCAACGGAGTCAATCCGAGACGGTCAACTCAACGCTCAAGCGGAAGTACGGTGCATTCGTTCGCTCACGAAGATGGTGGAAGCAGTTCCGTGAACTCACTATCGCTTGTCTCAGTCATAACATCGACCGATCACTCTGAGTGGTCAAGGCAGACGACTCACCAATCATTCAGTGAAGAGACCGGTATCGTTCATTACAGAGGTGTAGCCCCTCTCAACCGGATTAACGGAGGGATAGTTCCTGTCGTTTTAGCTAGCGAGTTCGGGATCGCTGCCATCCTGGAAATCCCCGTCATCGTCCCCGTCGAAGGTGCTGTCCGGGAAGTTCTCGTTCCTATCGAAGGTGCTGTCCGGGAAGTTCTCGTTCCTATCGAAGGTGCTGTCCGGGAAGTTCTCGTTCCTATCGAAGGTGCTGTCCGGGAAGTTCTCGTTCCTATCGAAGGTGCTGTCCGGGAAGTTCTCGTTCCTATCGAAGGTGCTGTCCGGGAAGTTCTCGTTCCTATCGAAGGTGCTGTCCGGGAACTGAACGTTGTCACCGGACATTACGCCCTTCTTTGCGTGGTCATCCATGCGTTCGGGGTCGGTAATGGTGACCTGGTCACCTGGTGCGGCCACGGCGGGGGCAGCCATCATCGAGAGTGCAACCGTCAGCACAACGGCAAACACCGCTACTCGGGTAGTAATGATTTTCATTACACTACCTTGCCACGTTACGTGAGATAATAACTTAGTAGTGTGATACGCTAGCACTGCTCACGCTGACCCCACCACTCGGCATCCACATCCTCTCCCACAGAGCCTGTGACCGTCACATGACTGATATGCAGGCTTAAGCGAACAGTTGTTTCGGAGAAGAATATGTATGAAGAAGAGGATTTCAACAAAGCCAACTCGTCCTGTAATTTGTCCATCTTGCATTGGACACAGAGGTCATCGAAAAAGCAGGAGATGTTATCGTACGGGCAGTCACGGTCCTCGACGTTGACTGATAGGCGACGTTTTTCGTTTTTCCAAATCGACTCCCAGACGTCGATGTCCATGTCAGCTGAGCTGAAGACCACTTCTTGCTCTCGGTCGATGATTTTCGCGGTGGTGACCTCGTGTTGATGTTCCTTGACGAGCGTTATCGCCTTCGTGTAGGATGAACACGGGATCACTCGTGTATCAGCATGGTCATCAAGGAGTTTCACTCTGATTCGCCCGTCATACTCCTCGGTGGGCTCTATGTGATTTGTCATGACACGTGAGTTCTCAAACCCCACGCAAAAGCATTGGTGTCTGGGCGTTTGGGCTCATTACCGTACAGGAGTCTCGTGCGTTTCCTTGCGCTCAGACTGGTCAGCAACAGTGTGCCTGTCGCCCTACGTGTATTGTGACGAGCGAGAGTTCAAAAGTCGGGGACGACGAGGGTTTATAAGCATGAAAATCAGAATCATAGATATGCGACGCCCGAGAAAATTCATGCATCTGTATTCTGACGATGCTTAGGAATCTCTGGCAAGCTCACCCGATACCCC
>NZ_JBLZNI010000012.1:0-80972 GCF_051194165.1 Halorubrum shenae
GAACAACTGAAGTCTCCCGCTTCAACTCCTTTGATTTAGCGGCCTACCTCGCTGCTGTATGGTGATTCAACACAGCCGTTCGAACTCAACACGAAGGATACTCACGTGGTTGCGGATTTTCGATTCCGAGAGCGCAGAGTACGGAGCGAGCCGGCTCAGCGTCATCGGATATCGACGCTCTCGTGCCGAGAGGAACACACACGCGGCAGCGAATCCCTCAATTGATCGGCCCTTTAATAATCCATTCTGGAGGATTTGTCGGTACCAGTACGCTGCTCGCTCACGGAGCGGCTGAGATAGCTCGACTGCTGCCGCGACATCGCGGAGTTCGCGGAGACCACTTACGAGTGAGCGTTCATCGCTCTGCAGCCGCTCGTTGTATCGGCTGAGTCGATCCGTGTCACCGTGAACGGATCGAGTAATCGTGGTGCCGGTATTTACCCACTGTTGGCTCTGCTTTGGCCCGAGTCGGCGGTCTTTATACTCGCGCCACTGGGGCTCGCTGTGCTCGATCGGGGAGTCTTCAACTACGACGCCGCAGTCGTTGCAATAGGTGACTCCATCGTCGGTGAGGAGTTCGCCGTCGACGCAATCTGGACATTCTGTCCCCGAAGTCGTTTCACTGCGACTTTTGGGGTGGGGGCCGGCCGTTGTGGCCGAAGCTGCACTACTGGCGAGACGTTGGGGCTGACGGGAATTCGTTGTCGGTGCCAACAAGCCGGTGCTGCTGATGCAGCAGTTCGGTGCTTATCCTGTTATGTGTCCGGCGTTCTCTTGAGCTTTACCCTCGTCCGACGCTTGAAAGGATGGGCGATTGTCAGAGGCACATTCTGTGCCGGGTTCGCCCAGTACGACAGAGCAACAGTATCTGACTTAAATTGATAACCGAGATCAGTATTCGGACCCTCGGGCGGAATCAGATGTGAGTGCGAAACCAGAAGACTCGTACACTCTCGAGATCGCATTCTCCAGCCCGTTTAGATGGGCGTCTATGTCGCTGATTGTGTCAGATGGAAGCGCAGAAATGTACGCACCGAACCGAAAAATTGCCTGTTCGTAGCGTCTCCCGTCGACATGCTCTGGAATAGTTTGTTGGAAGAACGCACTGAACTCGCCGAAGCGTTCCGGCGATTGGGTCGCACTCCCTGGGAGTGGTCGATCTCTATCGCGCCGTCTCGTTAGGTAGACATACGCGACCCAGCATCGAACGTCAAAAATCGGGAATCGGACAGAGTATTGTCCGGGACCGCTGTCAGCGAGATGGAGGAGGAACGCGGGGGTGACGACGGTCCGGTTTGCAAGTGCACCGCGCTCCACGAGTAAGTCGGCCAACTTGCCGACAGCATCACCGGGACTGTCATCGAGGAGGTCGATCAGCTCATCTGTTGTGAGGACATCGGTAATATCATCGACATCGACTCCGCGACTGAGGTCTTTCCAATCCCAGAGGGTCCGCGCGCGCTCAAGGGCGTCCGTACGATCACGAATTACGTTTGTGTATGTCGCATTGTCATCTTGTTGAGCCGAGTACTGGAGTGCCCAGTATTCGACATTAAGTGGTGATGTGGAAGCCACACTCTCGTTACACGTGTCTGGGTGATAATCTACCCGCCGGAAGACTGAACGTCAAAAACTAGCGGGTTTCGTCAGGTGTCAATTTAAATGGGATATGCGCTCTCGACTGACTGAACGGTACCTGCCCGAAAACCTCCGACCAGGATGACTAAACGACCGAAGAGATTTACTGCTGCACACCCTCGCTGCGATTATCGGCACAAACGCCACTACCGTCGAGAATTGATGATTGATCTCACTGAAACTGAATCCGAACTCGTTGATCAGCTTCTTGACGTCCTTGAGGACGCGATAGATTCACTCCCGGAAATTGACGAGAGCTACGCGAACAAGACGAAAATACAGAAGCTCCTGTACTTCGCAATCGACGAGTTCGAGATCCCGGTCACTCATAGCTGGTATCTCGCCGGTGCTGTCGTCCCTGATCGGTCGATCGGTCCGGATGCACTCCAAACGGCCGACGGACCGACAGGACCCAGCAGTCCGTCAGTTCCGGAAACAGATTCTGAGGACGTGATTGAAAGCGTTAGCACGGTCGATCCGATTCTATTTACCGACTCGTCAGGGGAGGAATTCGATTCGGAGCTCTCATCCGACCTCGAAGCGTACGTCTCCCGAGGCGATCTGCTGTCGTTCTACCGCCAAGAGATTCCCGACCTCTGGCACCAACGGACGATGCGATTCCTCCAGAACTTCTACCAAGAGACGGCTCCCGACGAGTACCGTCTTCTGTACATCGAGAGCACACATCTCCGGACGCATCTCGCTGACCTCGTCGACGCGATTGACGCCATCATCAAGGGCGACACCCCGGAACGGTCGATTGCTTCGATTCGGGAGTCTATCGGACTCTCGATTTCTGACCTCCATTACTATATTGGTCGCCACGACGACCTCAGTCAGACTCTCGATATCGTTGTTGAGAGTACCAACCTCATCGAAGATGCCGTAATGCGACTCGATCAGCATTCGACAGCGGATCTCACTCCTGAACACCGGTCGGCCATCGAACGTCTTCAGGACTTCTTCTACTACTACGTCTGGAAGTATCCCTGTTTCCTCATCTCAGCGAACACCGCGAGTGGCTCTCAGGCCGACCACTTGCGGGCAGAGCAGCTCGCCGCCTTCAAAGAGTTTGACGATCGCGTTCTCGACGAACGAAGCACAATCGCGGCCGATCTCGCTTCGGTCGACCTTCTCCCATCACCGGGCGACTACGAACCGATCGACGATAGTGTCCTGTCCGAAAGACTGTGCGATTTATCAACACAGTATCTCGAATGAAAGAACATGCCTGGTATCGGAGATGACGATGCAGGGGTGGGGACACTGAGTCCCGACAACGTCTTCGTTGATACGAGTGTCCTTCTCAACTACGCCCAGCGGGTCATTGAACGCGACCACACGTCTCCGTTAATCGATAGTGACGATGTCGAGGTCGTCGTTGGAGTGAGCGTCGCTGACGAACTCGAGGAGGTCCGGGAACGCCGTGAACACATCTACGAGGATTTCCTCGCGTACCTCATCGACGACACGGAAGACATCGGTGAGTACGATCCGGCGTCACGACGCCCATATTTTCAGGCGAATGATGAGCGGCACATACGAAACATCCAGATGAAGCTTGCTCAGTTGGACGACCGGCGTAAGATCCAACGCGACCTCCGCCATGCACTTCGTTCGATCGAGCGTCGCCTTAACCATCTCGTCGATGAAGTCGTTCCGGACGGCTTGTTCGACCAACAGCCAGGATTGACCGTACTGTTCGCGCTGCAGGACGTTATTCCGAACGACAAGGATCGAAGCGTCGTTGGCGATGCTGCGCTCTGGTCAGCAGAGGCTGAGGAGAGTTCGGGCGTGTTCGCCACGACTGACCGAGATGACCTGCTCGATCTCGCGGACGAGTTCAACGAGGTTCTCAGAGGCGCGAAGGGAGAGGAGTGGACGATCACGATTGTCCACCCAAAAGACCTCTCGGTCGTCGATGAGATTCGGCCACTCGATTCTTCTACCTCGTGAATTAGCCCGATTGCATACAATCTCTGTATTTTGTACGCTATTCGTATCCGGTTCTGAGGGCTTCAACAGAGCCAAATCACCTACCCTCCACGAGCCTGAATACGTCCATCACACAGTGAGATCGAGTGTCAGTTTGACGTACTCAGTCGCCGAACCGTACTCGTTCTCTATTACCTCACAGAGTTCCCGGTTGAGGGTGAGGCCGCCACGTGTGATATTTGCCGAGCCGAGGTAGACGAACGAGTCCGAGACGACAGCCTTCGCGTGGAGGCCCTCGATCTCCTGAACATGAACGTGCTCGGGGAGTCTCCGTTTGATGTAATCGTTGTGTGACTCCCCGGAACGAACCAGAAGATGGATCTCCTTCTCTGAGAGCGTTGCCAGCGCTTCGACGAGGGACACTTCCCGAGACTCGAATCGGTCGTTGATCGGGAGACTGAGGGAGACGTCGCTCAGCCAGGGCGAGACCACGACGACAGGGTCGCAGTGCAGCAGCGTGAACCCGATGAAGTACGAGAGGCTCTCAGAAGGTAAGGAAAACGCTCTTGTCATCGAATTCACCTGCTGGGGGTAGTTCTCGGTCGAACATCTCAGTGCTAGTCTGGTCAGCGGGAACTGTTTCAGTAATATCCTCTCGAAGGGCTTCGAGCAGGACGTAACTGAGTGAGTCACTCTGATCCGTCGCGGCAATACACTCCCCGAGGTGAAGATTCTCCACGCAGCCGTCGATATCGGGGGAGAAGAACACCGTTTTTGCTCGGTCGACATCGGAGAGATCGACGCTTAGCGCATCGACGGCAGTATCGGGGAACTCATCCACACCGTCTACCTGCTTCTGAGCGATTGTCTGCTTCACCCGAAACGCGTCGATGGCTTCGATTTCCTCGTCGATTGCGAACTGTTCGGCTTTGTCAACGCTGGACAGGACTTCTTGAACGACCCGATCCACTACTGACTCGAACGGGGTGTTGAGCGCTTCTCTGACCGCCGCCTCAACATCGGGTTCTGCGGTGGATGTACAGAGTTTGTCGACGAAGGATTCACTCGCCCAGAGGCGTTCGTTGATAACTTGTGAGTTGTATCCGACCCGGTTAATCGCTTCCAGCACTGTCCCGGGATCGTTCGATAGGTCGTCGAAGACCAAGTCGACGACTCCCTGGCCACCCTCTGTTCGTTCGAAGATGTACACCTCGCCTGCATCGCGGTCGAAGCCGTAGAACAGCATCGAGGTATTAACGGCGCTGATATCCGAGACGATCTGGAGGTAGAAGTGTGCTGCCGTGTGATACGCGACGTATTCGTAGTCGATCTCCTCGAACTCGTGGTAGCGTTCGACGAGCGAACGAACGTCCTCGTCGGCGACTCTCTCGAGGAACGACTCGAGATCGAACACGAGTCCTCGTGTGTCGATTTGGAAGCCGAGTTTCTCTTCCGGGCTGTCGAGTTCTACCTCGAACGGGTCCCGCTGATCGAAACTCACCTCTGTCCCCCATGACTGAGCAGGACGAATACTCAACGTAACTCCGTCAAGTGTTACCTCCGAGGAGACGTCCGCAAGCGTTACCGAACCCGCCCGCTCCGTTTCCGAGCGGAGTTCGACGTTCGTACTTACCTGGGGGTTCGAATGGATTTTCCCCAGTTCACTTTTGTTGTGGCGTAGGCAGCTATCGATATCGGTGATTATCTGGTAGCAGACGGGGCAGTACCGGACGATATTCATCGCATCCTCACTCAGATCGGCCATCGCGGACAGCTCGATTGAATCAGGGATGAGGATGCCGTCCTGAATCTCTCCACTGACGTGCTGGGAGTAGTCCAGTTCGACGCCGTCTTCTGTAACGCGAGTACGCGGTAGGAACGCGTACATCTGGTTCGTCTCCGATTGGTACTCCGACCGATACGGCGTGTAGGTACTCACGAGCTTGTCGATCGACTCATCAGTGCTGTCGCCGTTATCGGGATTGAAGACGCTAAAGAAGCGCCCAGCACCACCGAAGTAGTTTTGAGGGATGTACCAAACCTCTCCGAGGCTACGGTCGTTCACGCCGAGATACTGCTCGAAGTAATACGCACCGCGGAGGAGCCGCTTGACGGCGTATAGACTGAGGTGCGGGTTGCTAAACGCGACGTATTCCTCTAATTCGTCGAGTGTCTCGATGAGGTAGTGGATGCGTTTCTGTGTGCGGTAGTAATCCTTGATCCGTTCATCGTCGCTTAGACTGTCGAGCTGCATAGCCGCGTCTTGTACGTCACTGAGCCTGTCTGTGCGAACTTGTGGAATCGTCCGATCTGTAGCACGATCAAGCCGGCTCCGGAATTTCATCAGCGGACCAGTCAGGCTGAACAGGTCCGCCAGTAAGTCATCGAAATGTCGTATCTTGGTCTGCGTATCTCCCTCAGGGATTTCCGACGCAGTCTCTCGAAGGTCTGCTAAACTCGATTCAAGGGATGCTACTTCCTCCTCGTATCCCGTTTCCCCGAGCGCCTCGAGTTCGTCCTCATAGCCCGACACCTGCCCGGAGAAGGCGTTGATCAGTTCGAGTACCTGATCTTGGACCTTGTGGACATAGGTGTTGACCGTTTCCTCGCCCCGTACTACGTTTCCGTCATCGAGCTCGAAGAATGACTCAATCTCCTCGAACGTCTCGCGCTGGTCTTCGAGATGTGACCTGAGTGCCGTACGCGCCTCGCCTACGAGTTCCTCTGAGAGTAAGGGCTGGGGAGCGACGTCAACTCCGAACTCCTCGTCAAAGAATTCCCCTGGCGAAAGCAGTAGATCACGGTAGGCGTCGAACTCGAGTCGATCGTCGAGATATTCGTCGAGGAACTGTTCACCGGGGTCACGAAGGGTGAGATTGGGCTGGTCTTCGATTCCGAGTGACACCTCGTAGTACTCACGGAACCGAGAGTGGACCCATTCAATAACATCGTTGTCTGTCTTGAGCGGTGTACGGATATCAGAGTCGAGGAACCGGTCCGCCCGGTAAAACATGTTTGAATCCCCGGTGAGACTCGAGAGCATCACCGCGATGTGTGAATCCATTCCCTCCTTACGCGCGGCGCGGCCGGCACGCTGTTTGAACGAGGAAAGATCCCAAGGCGTCCTGTACTGTGTAATCGTCTTAATTTCGCCGACGTCGATTCCCACTTCTAAGAACGACGTGGATAGAAGGACGTCGCTGGCACCGACGTCCCCCGAGTCAAAACCGTGTTCGGCAGAGACCGGCATGAACGAGAGGTGCTCGTTAAGGAACCTGTGATCCATCGCCTCAGCAACGGCCGCCCAGTCTTCGACATCATCGTCGCCGTCGCCGAGGTGGTAGCGCCAGAGCTCTCGGTTGTGGTCCGCGTCGAGGAGCTGCGTGTATTTTTGATTGATTTGAGAGATACTATCGATGAAGGCGAGCATCTTCCCACGCTGCCCGGAAGACTGCTCAAGGAGGCTGTGTCCGAGGAGAAGGTGCTGTTGGATCGACATCGACGACGCACCTGGCCCGTCAGGCGCGGCGAGCATGAAGTAGTAGTGTTCGTAATCGTCGTGGTCGTCATCGAAATCCGATGCGCCGGGTTCGACGGTACGGATGTCGTCGTTCGACACACCGAAGAGGCGCTTTCCGAATCGAGCCGCATTGTCGATGGTAGCGCTCGACCCCAACCAGAGGATTGGCTGCTCGGTAATCGCGTTGACGTTCTCGATTATCTTCGACGCATGAGCCCCTCGAATCTGGGTGTTCATGTGGACCTCGTCTAAGACGATTGTTTCGAAGTCATCGACCAGAGAATAGTGTGGCTTGAGAGCGAACCCTTCCAGTGACTCAAGTGTCGTGAGAACAATATCGGGCCGATTGTTGAACACCATATCGTGGCGCGACAAGATCAGCTCACGATCGGTGAACGAGTGGTCCGGGTTGGCCTCACAACGGAGCGTGTAACTCTGAGAAGTTCCGTGGTATTCGAACGCGTTCGGGCTACCTTCCTCGCCACACCAGCAGTTGGCGAGTTTGAACCGAGGGCGGCCGCTATCACCGGTGAAGAAGGTTCGATCTCCCTCGACCTCGTTCATCTTGTACGGCATGCCACCGACGTAGACACCGACGGAGAGCTGATCGTCGGTGCTTGAATTGATCTGGTGGATGTGTTCGAGGACACGACCCAGTTGGTCCTGTAGCAATGCCCGACTCGGGTAGACGATAGCTGTCGACTCCTGTCGTCCATCACGAAGCAGCTGGTAGAGTGGACCCAGGAACGCCTCCGTCTTGCCGAATCCGGTGGGTGCAGAAAACACGGCAGCCTTGTTCTGATTCGACTCTCGCCGTTCCCGGTCGAGTTTATCGACCGTCTGCCAACTCTTGACTTGGAAGTCTAGTGGATCGAATCCGAACAGGTCGATTATCTCTTGAACGAACTCATCAGACCCGGTATACGGGCTCGTCTGTCGTCTCTTCTGCCGCTCACGCCTGTACTTGAGTGCCTCGGTGACGAACGGAGGGTCTTCCTGCTCCGACCTGAAGATTCGGCGGTTCTGAAGTATCGCTTCGATCAGTGGCTGAATATCGTCGTTTAGCCGAGATGGCTTCGTGTTCCGGTCTACGAATTGCATGAGAAGAAGGGGATACTATTGTCGTTCACCCGCCCGTTCTTCAAGCTTACTAACACCTCGTAACGACGGGAGGAAGGAGACTACGAGAGTGTCAGCTCAATATATTCGCCGATATCAGACTCAGCGAGCAGCGTCCGCTGTTCGGGTTTGAGGTCGGCGTACGAGAGGCGTTCGTCGTCGATCATTCGCTCGATCAGCGACCTGATATCCTGTGGATAGTGGCCAAACAGCGTCTCTTGAAGTTCATCAAACGCCTCACGCATCTCCTGACCGTATTCGCGGGCATTCTGAGCTAACTCTTCAAACATCACGTCCTCCTCCGAATAGACGTGCTCCTTCCACCGCCAGTCGTCGAGGAGGCCGCCGAGAGCTCGGAGTCGCAACTCGTCCACGCGTTCGACGCGATCGTTCAGCCGCTGCATCGCGGTAACCGTTGAATTGTGCTTCAGCCGAAGTTCCTGGATCCGGTTCTGTACCGTCGTCTCTGCACTCTCTACCTCTGATTCGAGCGCCGGGAGACGTTCCTCGATGGTTTCGTATTCTCCTCGTTCGAGTAGATCCATAACCTCGTCGACAGACTGGCGCGCCGAGGTGTCGATTTCGACACGCTCGTCGAAGAACGCACTTGCGAGTTCACGCTGGAGGAGTGTTTCCTCCATCGTCTCCGCTAATTCGTCCAGTTCGTCAGCGAGATGCTGACGTCGATACTGCTTCTGTACGCTTTGCAGCTTGGCTTCGAGCGACTCACTGTCAGTCGACATAGTAGCCTCCAATCTCGAGGAAGTTTTTTGCAAAGTCGGATTCGGTGCCACCGCCGACAATCGAAATATCGTCGTAACGCTCGTAGACGTTGGTTTTCGTGAGTTTCATGCTGATCAATATCGCTTGTAACCGTTCGTCAGCCGACCTGTTCTCAAGGTCACCAGCAAGACGAGCAGCGTCCGCTGCCTCGTCGATAGCTTGCTGATCTAACGCCACGAACTTACCGAGTGACTCGACCATGTCGGTGTCCACGTGGTCATACGTCCGAAGCGTTTCGAGAATGCCATCGATATTCGAGATCGAGACTGACGCGAGTTCATCGGAGACCGTGGTAACCGTACTCTCTCTATACTCGTCTTCCAACTCCTCAAACACGCTGTTGAGATCGTACGAAATATCAGCAATATCCCGGATTTTGCTGTCCGTATCGAAGCGTATACGAGAGGAGACACGCTGGATTCTACCCCGACCAAGCCCTTCGAAGACGGCAGTAGGGGGATGATCCTCAAGCCGCTCACGAACACGGGCCACGTCGAGCGTGTTCGCGTTCGCTCCGAAGAAGGCACTGACCATCTCTTCGAACCGGTCAGCTTGGTTCATGAACTCGACTAGATTATTGAATCCGTCTTTCGAGAGTTCCTGTTTCAATGCTGCTCGCAACTTTGAATCAAGCGTGTACGAACCGGATTCGCTATATCGTTCGCTCAGCCGCTCGGCGGTTACCTCTTTGAACGGAGAGCTGAGAAGGACCACGTACGCGTAGCCAGCCAGAGCTAGATCCTCGAACTCATGATCTTCATTCTTTTTGAAGAATTTTAGATCGGAATTAATGTTCTGTTCGATGATCTGCTGCTGCCAATCTCGCGCATACCCTGTCAGCTGCGTGCCGAGCCCCCTGAGCAACTCGTCGAAATCAGCTTGTGATTTTCCCTCCTCTCGATAGATACCGAATTCAAGGAGGTTTTTCAGGTCAGACAGCCGAAATTCTTGGGGGTCGACAACGATCTGATCCCCATCAAGAGACTGTTGCTGACTTGCGAAGACGAATGGATCCTTCTGACTGCTCAGGTTATATCGCAGTCCCATCCCGTCGAACAGTTCGAAGTTATCGGTGAGGTGTTTAATTGTGTCTCGTAGCCCGATACGGATATACTGGGTTATTTTTGAGAAATCATCAGGATTGCTTTGCCACGGCTGTACGTTCGGCCGAAGCTCTTGGACTAACCGCTCGGCTTTAGGCGGCTTTGGTGGGTCCGGTGGCGTGACCGGTGGATCGTCCGGTGGATTGACGGGCGGTGTGGATCCGAGGTCTGTCGGGACAGTAATACTGCCATTCGAACGGCTGACCCCATCCACTTCCTGTACAGCTTCGGATTCTCCGAAAGCATCGACGAACCTAGCATCAACCTCTATTTTGCCTTTTGTCGGAACCCCATACCATCGAGCAAGGTTGGCAAGTGTCTCTGCGCTCTCGTAGACCTCGGTCGCGGGATCAACTTGATTAGTTAATACTTCTAGCCGATCAGCGCTGGATGGTGCGTCGATGTACCCTTCGTAGTAATCTCGAAGCACATCGAATACAGCCATAACATACTCACGGGGCGATTTCTCGTCTTCTTGAAGTCCAGCGTAGACTCGCTCGAGGAACGGCTCATTAAACGGAAAGAGGTCGCGGAATGACTCGTCACAGAACCCGCAGTCAGAACAGATTGTGCCCGAGGGTGCAGGGTTTAGTGAGAGTTCGAGTCCATCTCCGCTACGGTCGTACTCTACACTTCCGTCGAACGATTTGAAATACCCGAGATATGGGCGGATGAAGTCCACAGCGGAGTTTTCGTCGAGGAAGAGGACGCTATTCGAGTTCTGGCGGTTCGTCCGATAAAACTCAAAACGGTCCTCTGCAGTTTGTGTATGAAGAACCTCCGTTGAATCTCGAGTGCCTGCGACGACGAAGTCCCAATTGTCGCTCGGTTTGTCACGCTCCATATAGTTTCGGAGGCGTTGTCCTTCCATCGCTGTGATGGCGAAGTCCTCGAAGATGATCACGGGGCGCGTATCTGTGAACCGATCGCCCACGCGCTCAAGAACGTCGTCAAGGGACGCAGTTTGATAACGCTCCCGAATCTCGCGCCAAAGTTCCTCATTTAACGCTTCAACGGCGTCTTCCACGTCGATGGTGTCCTCGACAACCTGTAGGAAATCGTTCCGACGATACGCTTGCTCGGTGACGAACTTGATTTCCTTCGCATATTTGCCCTTCTCGACGAGAAGTGAGAGTTGGTCCTGAACGAACTCCCGGATCTTCTCTTCCTTACCTTGCGCATCCACATCGTAGCCCCGTGCACTGAGGTTGAGAATCGCACCGGACGTTGCGTTGTTAGCGACAACGCTCCCGTTTTTCTTGAGGTCATCCCGAAGCTGCTGGAAGTTCGACGCACCGGGCATCTCTTCGTCGAAATGTTGTTCGTAGAACTCGGGGATTCGTTCCGAGAGAAGCGTCATCAGGTCGTCGTCTTTATCAACATGGAGTATCGGTCGGCCATCCTCGTCAAGACGGTGTGACAAATAGGCACACATCTCAGACTTCCCGGTTCCGACCTCCCCCTCGATGATCACGGAGAAATTCCCGACTCGCTGGTCGGTGAATTCACGATACACTGCATCCTCGCCGACGACCTCTTCTTCTGAACGAGTTCCTTGTGGCGACCGAAATACCTTGATCGGCCGGTGTGTGAACTCGAATAGGTCCTTATTGTCCGAGCGGACGGCTGCAACTTTCGAGAACAACTGTCGAAGCGTCTTCTCATCAACTGCCTCGAAGTGCGGGCACTGAAACTCTGTATCTTCCTGAATCGTGCTCATGTCAGATCAGTTTGATTGCGTTTGCTTCGCCGTCGATTCCATCGTACGGGGGGATACCACCGAGGCCAACGGCACCGGAGTCTCCGTACTCCACGACCCGAATCTCATCGTCCCGAACGAGCTCGAACAGGACACGAGCAATCCCTTCGGGGATCGAACCGTCGGACGTCGTTTCGACATAAAGCAGATTCTCACGGAGCCAGCGGAGATACCGCTCGATAACGATGCCGGGCGTCCCATCGATATTTATCCCGCTGCCTTCAGCGGCGAGTTCGAGCGAGTGTCGGATCAAAGTCGGGTCAGGGTAGACCGTATGTTCACGTCCACTCACTTTATGTACCAGTCCGAGGAAGTGAACGAGCCGTGTCCAGTTAGCGAACTTAGGGTCATTATGTACAATTAGCCCCTGCTGAGACTGTGGCCGATAATTAATCTCGGAGTACCAATCGTCGATATCGGAGTAGATCTGTTGTTCGTTGTTTTCGAAATGCTGGATGTCCTTATCGAGTAAGAACTTGTAATTGAGCAGAACAGCGGCTTGCTTCCCCCAGTCACTTGACTGGCACTCTTGTGCAAGGTTGTGGAGAGCGGTGAGTCGGAAATTCCAGCGCTCGTCTCCGACGTCCCACTCATACTCACGAGCGTAGTACGCTTCCTCCTCTTTGCCGATCATCCGAAGGAGCCGAAGCCCGTCAAGGATGGAATCAAGCCCAGAATCGATTTGGGTGTCGCTCTTGATATGAGACTTCGTCTCGCTCCCCTGACTGATCGATCGATATACCGGGAGGAGTGGCCCTGGCGTCTGAATCGCGTTGAGGAGATATCCTTCGCTACTACTCATCTGTTAGGCTGTTGTAACCAGGCATGGTATCGTTTATGAATTGATGATTCGTCAGGGTCGATCTCGACCGCTCTGTCTGCGGCGTCCTTCACTACCGGCGTCCGTGCCGCGTAGGACGGGTCGAACGTCTGTCCATCGTCGCTCACCGCACGGTTGAGGCTTCGAGCGACTTCGGACGCGGTTTCCCGGTCCCACTCGATG
This sequence comes from Halorubrum shenae, assembly GCF_051194165.1. NCBI lineage: Archaea > Methanobacteriati > Methanobacteriota > Halobacteria > Halobacteriales > Haloferacaceae > Halorubrum > Halorubrum shenae. The sequence goes on from NZ_JBLZNI010000012.1 coordinate 12,861, forward strand.
CGCCGGCGTAGCCACCGTTCGAGACCCGTCACGTCGTCCTCGTCGAGTGGAACGGAGCCGTACTCGTCTGGTCGCGCAAAAATCTGCCCGAATACAGCGTATAGTGGCAGGAACGGTGCATCGGGAAGAACTTCGAACAGGGCTTCGGTATCCTCGAGTTTTTCCCCGGTGATGAACTCATAGAGGTTCGCGTTGTCGTGGATGAAGAGATTCTTTGTGTCCAGTAGCGGGAGGTCCCACCCGGCGTCCTTATACACCTGCTCGAATCCGGTGTACAGACGTTGATAGGAGCCAACGTTTTCGACGAACTGTTCCTGGTAGAGCGGACGCTGTCCACCACGTGGCGTGAACCGACGTGAGTCCGTGACCACGATGAGCGTCTCTGGACGAGCAGCATAGCGGCTGACGAGATGGTCAATCGAGTACTGTGTCTCGCCCTCATAATACTCGCTCGTTGTTACGACCAAATCGTTGCGAAACGCGTCTTCCTCGAGTTGGCCGAGGACTTTGTAGTCGTAGTCGAGGTAGTCGTACTGATGCGTGTACGACGGGAACTCCCCACCGGTGTTGAGTGAGCGCCACGACGTAGGGTAGGTGAACGTCTGGAACCCGAGATAGTTGATGGCCGGAAGCGATCGAAGCATCCACCAGTACGTTTGTCCGGTGTCGTCGTGGATGGCCGCGATATCGGCGTTCCTGAGCCGCTTGAACGTTGATGGCTCCGTCATGCGTTGGAGGGAACGGTGACTAGGGCACTGAGAACCTGATTATCGAGCAAGTCGTTCTCGAGGTAGTAGGCGGGCGTGCGCGAAAGGAGTAAGCACTCGTCACAGTAATCCTCGCATCGGTCGCAGTCGGCGACCTCTCCGACCCGAGCCTGGATGTCATCGAGCGCGTTCCAGACCTGCCATGCGATCCCGTTCCCACCCTGACGGCTATCCACGATATTAACGGTGATCGTCGATTCAGTCTTGTCTGTATCGACTCGGAAATCCGACCGTTCGCATTGTGCAACGACGGCAATCGCTTTCTCGAGGGCCTGCTTCAGGCTAACGAGCGCCTGTGGCCAAATCTCCTCATCGTCATCGACATCGAGTCGATTGGCAACGTCATTCTGGTCGAACTCGAGAGTCAGACCCTGCGTGTGATACTGTTGGCCGACCGGTGCGTACTCTTCGGTCTCGCTTTCCTCGAGGCGGTCCTCCCACGATTTCCCGCTTTCGGGCGACGACGAAGACGGATCGCGCTCGATGAGGGCTTGCGACCGAAGGATCGACTTATCGGGGCTCGACGAGTGGCGGCGCTCGAACGCGTACACGAAGTCCGTGACATCGAGTTCCCCGTAACTTGCCTCACAGTCCAGTCCGAATACAGTCATCGAGGCGGTCTTTTGCGGGGGAACGTCGCTATCGGAGACGGCAGTCGTCATCAGTCCCCGAGTATTGTACCGCTTCTGTCCGCCACGTGCCGGTTTACACTCGACCGAACTCACCCCATGAACGTTCGTTTCTTCGAGGGGGGCATCACAGTACGGACACTGCTCCGTGTCGAGTTCGTAGCTTTCGAACGGACGCTCACAGTCTTCGTTCGTACACACCATAACCGTCGTGAGCGGTGTTGAACTTCCGCGGACGTCATCCACGATGTAGTCCGTACCGTGGAGGGTGACGAGCGATCCCAAGTCGTTCTCCGGGCCGGGGAACATGTCGTAGAGTCGACCGGACCCCTCGAACTCGATCCCCTCGGAACGTCCTGAGAACTTCACGGGGAATTGCTGGCCGAAGCTGCGGTAGTTCGCTAGATAACCGAGGCGGCCCAGCCACTGATCGAGGCGATTGTTCGATTCGGTGAACGCCTTGTTTGTCTCCGCCGACCCCGACATCGATATGATCTGTGAGAACGTTTTCTCGATACGATGAGGCATCGAAAGGGGCCCACTGTCGATGAACACGGACTCGAACGCGTCGATGCCCTGTTGACCGAAGATCGACCGCAGATGTCGCTCGAGTGCTTCTCGGCGTTCTGCAAGCAGGAACTCCTGTAGAATGTCGAGACTCTCCTCGACACTGTGAACGAACGCGTCCAAGTTCTGGTTGGTCTCGTTCAAGAGGTATTTCCTCTCGAAGACGTTGGAGGGGTGCGGGTTGCGGGCCAGATACGCGAATGTTTCAGTCACGACATGGCCAGCGAGGAGTTCTTCGAACTCGTAAGGGTCAGGGACACGGACGGGTTCGAAGTCATCGAGGAACGTTTCGAGGTTCCCGTAGTAGTGCCCGTCAACCGGGTGTTCGCCCCGAATAGCGGTGGCGACAAGTGAGGAACTCCCGCGGGTCCGGCCGGTTCGACCGCTTCGCTGGACGTAGTTCGTAAGCGTTGGTGGAATACCCACTTGGGCGACGGTATCGAGGCTTCCGATGTCGACCCCCAGTTCCATCGTCGGCGTCGCGCTGACGATGTTGACGTCCGGGTCGTCTTTACGGAACCCTTCCTCGATCGCTCCGCGAAGCGTGTGCGGAACGTTTCCCTTGTGGATTCCGACACTGATGAACTCCGGGTCGGCACCATTCCTTATCGGCGTCGTGATGTCGTGGGCCCAGTGGTCGACGGCATACGGCCAGCCAGAGTCGATGTCCGCGTACCCGGGGTCGGCGACGAGCCTTTCGTCCTCGTCACGAGTGAACCGCTGGTATGATTCGATCGGGGTCCCACAGTCGGGACAAGCCGAGAGTGAGGCGTCGCCGATGGGGTACGATCGGTAGCACTCCGTACAGAATGATGCCCGCTCTAAGAGTGTAAGCGTCGACTTATCGCGGCGCACAACGCGGGTGAGAATTCCCGTTTCTGACTCCTCATCACGAATTCCGGCCTCGTTGAACTCGTCACGGACCCGCTCGATGTATTCGACGGTTTCCTCTTTCCGGTCTTCACTGACGTTCGCGTTCGCTATCGTCTGCCTGACTTCTTCCCACGATTGCTCAACGACGATCGATTCGTCAAGCAACGCATCAAGGACCTCAGGGAGGACGTTGTAGACGGTTTCGGTGTCGTAGCCAGAGCGAGACGAAATTCGCTCAGCGATCTTGGGAAGCGAGACCCCCTCGATGTCGATGGTGTTCTTCGAGAATCCCACCCGAGGATCCTTCACGAACAGCTTGTAAGCCTCGTGCGCAACGACCCGTTCGACCGGGTCGTCGAACTGGATGACAGGCTCCGCGGTGACAAGTGCGCTATCGAGGAGGTTTTCCGCGTTGTGAAGCATCGCGTGAGCTTCGATATCGTCGAGAAGCGTACGGAGGAAGTTGTACGCCGTCCCGTCCTCGTCGATCTCGTTCTGGATGAGCGGCTCCCAGTACGCTTCCCGGAGCTCATCGGCGACTGCACGAAACGCCTCGTAGTTGCCGGCACTACCCCCGTTCTCGATCAGATGTTGTACGTAGAGCGTCTCCGCCATCAAGCCGTACTCTGTCCCGATGATACTGTCACCGACAGACTCGGCGGCGCTGTGGGAGTCCGAGAAGACGAGCGTCTTCTTCGACGGGCTCGTTCGGCAGACCTCCGTCAACATGTACGACAGGAGGCTCGTCGTCGGCACGCCGATATCCGTGAGCCGGAGCCACTGACCACAACCTGGGCAGTCGTCGACGGGGGCAGCATGGTCGAACGGTCGGAAGCTCTCCTCGTCGTCAGCCGTATCGTATTCGACAAACGGATAGTGACACCGCTTACAGAACTGGATCTCCGCGTTTCGTGTATCGCACGACGTGCAGTGTTTATCCCGCGTAACGTCGCTACAAGACTCACAGAGGTACGCTTGGGTCGGCGGCTTCAGGAAGACGTGGTACTTCTCCGTTACCATCCCCGCAAGGCGGCCGAACGCCATCACCGCGTCCAGCACTCCGGCGGTCTCGTCGACATCTTCGTCGGCGAGCTCTGCGAGGAGGCCGTCATAGTGTCTGAACCCGACGTCGCCGGTCGTCCCTTCGTCGAACCAGCTAGCGAACGCCGCAGCCTCGGGTACCTGCGAGCTGACGAAATCGAACCACTCGCTATCGAGGCCGCCGGTCTCAAGCAGCGTGTCGGCAAGATGGTTCTGCCCGGATTCAGTGGATGTAATCTCCGATACCGAGTCGAACGTGTCGTCCGCGAGGAGAGCATCCACTTCGTCAGCGATGGGGCTCCGAACCCAATCGAGGCTTGTTGGGAGAGTCACGACATTCGCAGCATCGACAGATACGAGACCGACCTCGCTGACCGTTTCGTAGGCATCCTCGAGGCCGGCTTCGGCGAGGTTATCGGGGGTTGATTCGCCGAGATCGGCGAGGGCAAGTACAGCGGCAATCTCACCGAGGTCACACGGGGTAAATCGATCGAACGAGGGAGATGATTGGATCGGGAACTTCCGCGGCGTGAAATCGATCGAGTTGATTTCGGCTTCGGGCGTTCCAGTGAGTTTGTGTGCGAGCTCCCTAGGGTTGTCCACGGTAGCAGAGACCATCGTTATCTGGGGATCCCTCTCCGCGTAGAACGATTTAAGCCGCTCCGAGAGGAGCCGAACTGAGGCTCCGGAGATGCCGCTCCAAACGTGCGCCTCGTCGAAAACGACGTGCTCCACGGGGTGTTGGCCTGGGTCTTCCCCGAGTATCTGACGCGTTTCGGAGTTGTTGCTCACGAACATATGGTCGAGCGCCTCAGGGTTCGTGAGCAGGATATCTGCGCCGTTTCTGATAGCGTCCCGTGTGACCCGAATCCACGAATATTTGTTGTCTTGCGTCCCCACCGTCATGTCGCCGAGCATCCGGAGCTTCTCGCCCTCCTCTCGCGGACATTCGAGTCCTCGGACGTACGAACCCTCCTCGATTTCGTGTTCACGGGTCCCTATCCGGGTCGGTGTGTCGGAATCCCAAATTCCGATCGTAATCCTGTCTTCAGGGTCACGGTGGCGGTTAATCCGATCGAGGTACGAAATAAACCGATTGAGCTGATCAACGCCGAGAGTCTTCATCGGGTAGACGATTAGCGACTTCAATCCTGGTTCGTCCGTGGAGATACAGTGATCAAGGATCGGGAAAAAGAACGACTCCGTCTTTCCCGTCGCAGTTGGCACCGCCAAGACGTTGTCGTTCGAATCAGCCGAAATCGAATCGATCGTCTCTGCTTGGTGTTCGTAAAGCGACCCACTCGGGTCGCCGTCAAATAGGTCACCGATGATCGCGTCGATGAGTTCGTCACTGTAGTCGAGATCACCGAGGAACTCTGCCGCTGATCGCTCATGGAACTTCGGAGCATCGACGAACTCGACGTATGGACCCTTTTGTTCGACGATTTCGTTCCGGATGAACGATGTCGCTTCCTCATCGCCGACTACTTCATCGAGTCGAGTCATTTGGCGGTTCCACCAAGTGATCTCTGCCGCACGGTCAATCGCGGAGTCGAGTGTTCGCTGTGGTGAATGCATTAGAAAGTTAGAGTAGTTATTACGAGATGTTTCTGTGGTTGTATTTCTTCCGTCTCCTGATTATCCGCCGACATCTAGTTTGATTCGCATCGCCACCTGTTTGCTGACTCCGTCAACCTCGGCGAGATCGTCTACTGATGCCTTCTTCAGTTCGCTTCGCGTATCGAACCCTGATTGACGAAGCGATTGTTCAATTCTGTCTGTGACACCATTTACGTCTCTTAGCTCTCCAGAGCCGGTGTCCGTGTCTGTAGAGACGTTCTCTCCGTTGGAAGTCTCTGAGTTGTCGTCCTTAGCGGGGTCGGACGGTGGCTGGAAGGATTTCGTTTTATCAAAGGCTTGCTCGGTGGCTGCCGTGTACGTGTCAAAGTAGTTGGCGATGGTACTAGCAGTCACATGACCATGTTCGTTCATTTCAGCAGTGGAGGGTTTGTGACCGAGTTCATTGGCCACTCGGTGTAGGTCCTCAATAAGTCGGGCTTCGTTGTCGATTCCGGCCGCATCAAGGCAATTCTGCCAGGATCCGAACACACGAGTGATATCGTTAACTGAGTACTGTGTGGCGTCGCTTACGTCCGTTGCCTTGAGCGGTCGTTCAAATGTTCCGGCAACGTGTTGAACTGCGTCAAGGAGGTCAAGGCGGCTTGGAGTACCGCTGCTTGCTGTGGTGGTTTCCCCACTACCCGATGTTTCGTCTTCGCTTGGCGATGACGATGAAACGGAGTCAGACGTATTGTTCCGTGAGCTGGTATCGATTCGTTTGGCTTGGAAATCTTTCGTGCTACTGAGCTCCTGACCAGTCCCCGCGTCTGTCTCCCATCTTTTGTGTCGAGCTTGCTCAATTGTGTATGTGGCCCCGATGGTCCAGTCCAGCGAGAGGTTGTGTGTTGTCCAGATGTCAAGCGGCAGTTCGCTACCGTCTTGGAGTTCTACTTGGAGGCAGGCGTCGCGTTTGCTACCGGGATTCGAGTCAATTTCGAGGACGGTGATAGTTACTTTGTCGACGCGGCCGTCGGGCAGCGAAACCGTCGAGGATGTGGAGGATGTCGTTTTATCAGACACCGGTTGGTCTGTCTCGCGGTGCCCGGTAGTCCCTGTGACCGGACCGGTATGGTCATCCGGTGGTTGTGATCGCTTTGGGTTTCTCGTGTTTACTTTGTCTACTGTTTCAGCGTCAACAAGTCCTGCTTCGATGAGTGCATCCTCTATACTTCCAAAGGCATCTTCGTATTCATCTGGGTGGTGACTGCCGACGGAATACAGAAGTTTTCGATCGATTTTGTCCCAGTCGCTCGCAAGGTTTTGGAGCTCGGTGATGAGCTCCTCTTGTTCCTCTGTTAGTGATGATTGATTTATTTTGAACGTTTCCACTGTGTCTTCGTCGGCCACACCTGCTTTGACGAGTGCGGCGTCTAAACTCCCGAAAGCGTCTTTGTACTCGTCCGGATGGTGATCACCAACCGAGTAAAGGAGCTTTCGGTCGATCTCGTCCCAGTCGCTGGCTAACTCCCGTAGTTCGCTGATAAGGTCATCGCGCGTTGAGGTCTCGCTGCTTGTTCTCGTGGTGGTCGTGTCGGGATTCGAGGTACTGGACGATGTACTAGTTGTGTCCGCTGTCTCGTCTACATCTTGTGTGGCAGTGGTAGGGTTGCTCTCTGTGGGTTCGGGGCCAGTGTTAGTCGACGGTGTTGGAGACTGTCCCGAGTCATGGACACCGGCGGCAGCGATCGCGGCGTCGAAACTTCCGAAATGTTCACCGAGTGTGGCTGGTGTGAAGTGGCTGTGCGTGGCGATATCTCCCATCGTTGGGACGCCGTCGACTTGGTCAGCAACGCGTTGTACGTCACTGATTACACGTTGGTCTGGGTCGATGTCGGCGGCGTGTAGCGCATCGGTCCACGATTCGAACGCGTCCGTGTAGCGTGCGGACGCGTATCTGCTGTGTGTGTCCATCTCACTGAGGGTTGGATATCCGGCAAGGACACCGTCAACACGCTGAATTTCGGTACGGAGTTCGTCTCTGCTCGGAGTTCTCGGCTCGTCGGACGACTCAGCGGGTTCTGTGGTGGTGTCGGATGCCGTTTTTTCGGCCGTGTGCGCGCTCAGAGCAGTGTGGCTTGTATTCGGTAGCGTGATCGTGACCGTGTCCTCTTCGCCTGGAATATCGTGTGTTTGGTTCTGGTATCCAGCCCGGGAAACGAACAGGCACGGGTCGCTTCCGGAGGTGGGGGGCGTGATGGTAACGGTGCCGTCCGCGTCGGTAATCTGCTCGGCTGAGTCCGTGGTGGTTTCGGCGATGACTGCGGCGTTCTTAATCGCCTCACCGTCGGTGTCAATTACAGTGACGGTGAGACGTGTCGGAGTAGAGTCGGCGGTGGCTTCGGAGGGTTCCGGAGTAACGGTATGACTGACAGAGTCTTGGACGGGCATTATGCTAGGAGTGAGCGATTCGGGCTGCCAGTACGTTGTAAGTACAGGTTGCTCCCGAGCTTCGTCTAGTGTCGATTCGATCTCATCGATCAGCTCATCTAACAAAGAGCGGGCGACGTCGTCGTCAACCATGTCGCTTGTGTCGCGGTTGTCGGCGATAGTGGCGCGTGCTCCGGCAGTTTCCAGTTCCCGGAGTATTTGACTAGTGGTGTCGCTGACGGCGACGAACCCGGGATGTTCGCGGAATCGGGAACCGAGTGCGCGGAATTCGCTGGCGCGGCGGAGGAGTCGCCGGCCGTCTTCGCCGGGGATTCGCGCGTCGGTCTCGCCCGGGATGGTGACGACGTGGTAGAAGTGCGCGTGCTTGTCACCGGTCGGGTTCCGGAGAATCCGGCCGATGCGTTGAATGAGTGATGCGTTCACCCCCCCTTTAGCGAGGTTCACGGCGATCCCGGCGTCGGGCAGGTCAACGCCGACGCCGAGCACGTCTCCTGGTCCGACGAGCACGCCGGCATCTGCTTGTTTGAACGCCGTGATCGTGTCGTATGGCGCGGCTTCGTCTTTCGCCGGCGTGTACACGGTGTTCGCGTCGAAGTAATCGACAAGATATTCGGAGACTGCGTCGGCTTGTGCATAACTCTGAACCAGCACGACGGCCTTCCGGTCCGGGACGTGTTCGGTGAGGAGTTGCCCGATTATGTCGTGCGGCGGGTTCAGTTGCCAGCGTTTCGGTCGGCGGGAGAACGCGGCGGTGGCGAACGTGTCGAACGCTTCCGACTGATCCCGCGCGTCTTTCCCATCTTTGCTCTGCGCGAACGATCGGAGGTCCCGGAGCGTTTCGAACGTGTCTGGGACGGTGGCTGGGACGTCACCGGAGAGTTCCTGCGGCGTGAATTTGTGCGTGTTGGTGTCGTATGTCGGTGTGAGCGTGGTGGTCGAGTCTGCGACTCCGGCAAGCGTGTCGCCGGAGTTACTCGCGGCGTAACACACGTCCCACCGGAAATCCGCGATGACGTTCTGCTCGCGGGCTTCGCTGATACCGAACTCGATACATTGAGACAGGTTCGCTTCGAGAGCGTCTTTGACGCCGGAGTCACCGAGCCACTCGTCATCGATCGACCCGGACATCGCCAAGACACTGTCGGCGTTCGTCGTGAGGTCATCAAATAAGTCACGCCACCCGCGACTGCCACGCCGCCCGCTGCTGTATCGGTGGGCTTCGTCTAAAATGACGAGGTCGTAGTGCAGCCCGGGGTCGGCTGCGAGGAGTTCCTGTGCGGTGCGGAATTCGATGTCGCCCCACGCCAGTTCGATGTGCCGGTCACCATCACTGCCTGTTTCGGTACGGCTCCGTGGGATGTTCAGATGCTCGTCGAACTCGCTTTGCCACTGTTCAAGGAGTAAATCCTGTCCGGCGACAATAAGCACGGTTGCACGGCCCGTCGGTGATCGTGTTGCTGCCGGGATGTCTGCCGTGTCTGCAGGGTGTAAGTCGCCGAACAGGTGCGCAATAGCGGCGAGGCCGAGCACGGTTTTCCCGGTTGCGGTCGCCATGTTCACGTACCCGGTCGTCCCGTTGTCGACCCATCTCTTGATAGCGCGTTGCTGATGGTCCCACAACCGGGTGACCATTTGCGGCCGGTCCAGGTGTGTTAACAGGCTATCCCCACCGATACTGCTCCCAGTGTCTGCCGTGATTGAGTCGATGAGGATGTCCGCGAAGTTCGTCACCGCCGGGTCGGAGAACAGTTGGTACAGCAGGTCGGCAACGGCTTCCGGTTGTTGCAGTGGCTGCCGAGACAACTCTTCGTCGCCGTGTTGCGTGATGAGTTTCTCGATAAGCGCTTCGGTTGCGCGGTTGAGATCTCCAATTTCGCTGTCGTCTAACCCGAGTTTCGTGAGTTCAACGCGGAGTTCATTGAGTCGGAAGACCAAGTCGCCGATGTCGCTTGCGTCGTATTCAGCGATGAGTTGTGGCAGGTCTGACTGTGACCCAGCAAGGGCTTGCAACCCGTCAACATAGTGTGATCCGCACGCCGTACCAAAATCCATACGGCCGATTGTCGCTCCGTGATCGAAGGCAGCGTCAGTCGTCCCGAGCGCGACGCCGTACGTAACATCGATTGCGGCGCGGTCAATCTGTGACGGCCAATCGCCCTGTGTCAACGAGTTTTTGGAGAGCCGCGCGTCATAGAACTGCTCGTCAAGATCCGTGTACGAAGTACGATCATCGACTTGATTTTTGAACGGATCCATTATTGAGGTGATAACTGCTTGCCATCCTGTCATCAACCGCCAAATAAAATAGTATCGCCGGTTCCGCTACCCCGTCGTCGGTTCGGCGTTCGGTATCGACTCGCGCTGCGTGACGGTCGTGTTCGGTGTCGTGCTTACCGTCACACCCGTCTCACCGTTCACCGTCCAGTGCTGTCCACGCACCGACTCGAATACGTACCACGCACCTGACTCCCAGTTAAATTCGCTTATATGTCGGTTCCACACGTCAAGCTGCACCGACTCCCCGTCAACGGTGACTGCACGGAACACGTGCCGTCGACCGTCTTCAGTCAGGTGCTCACGAATCTGTAACACCACGGGAGTGGAATGCTGTGCCGTTTCGTCGATCTTGTCTACGGTCCGTACGAACGAACGCGACTCCGCCGCATCATGCTCTGGTTCACTCGGTTGTTCCGACGCAGCTGACTCCACGTTCTGGGGTTCCTCAGTCGCTGTCGCCGCTGAGTCCGGCGTATCACCGGGTTCTTCCCTGATCAGAGATATCGCTTCAGTGTCCGACGTGGGTGGAGTGGACGAGGACTGTGCTGCGAGTTGGTCGGCCACTGATTCGAATTCTGTTACTTGCTCGCGCAGGTGTGACACGCGGTGTTCCAGCTCCGACGTGGTAATGTTATCAGGTAGACGCTCAAGCGCGTCTTTTCCGTCTTCGACAACCGATTGCATGACGTCTTCCGCTTCCCCTAGCTGGGACGTTTCTTTGAGTGATGAAACCCGCTGCGTCAGCGTGTTAATCGTTGCTTCTGCCTGCTGCACCTGTCTCTCGTGTTCAAGCCGGTCAGTAAGCGACTCGACGGTCTCAATCCGATTGTACACTGCAGCTTCTTCCTCCGCAAACCACTCTGCATCCGCTGATTGTCCCACATCCTGTGCCGCCCGATACGCGGCATGCGCATTCTTACAGGCTTCTAGCCCCGTATCGACATCACCAGTTTCGACTGCATCCTGCGCTGTTGTGACGTGTGCGTCTCCATCACTTACGACTTTGTCGTACTGGGCTTCAGCTTCGGATGGAATCGCGTCTAACCGATCTTCGACGTCATTCACACGCAGCCGCAAATCACGATCTCCTGACAGCGTGGTTAATGCTTCGCGTGTCTCACTCACCGCGGCACGCATCGCCGGTATCCGGTCGTTCGCCTCAGCCACCTCACCGGTTGCAACCAGTGTTTCGATCCGGTCGCACGTCGCCTCAAGTCCAGCCACTAATCGGAGTTTCTCACGGTCAGTGTGCATTTCCAGTGTGGCTGTGTCATCGGACGCCTGGTCAGGTGACTCGGTACCGGATGAAAGTCCAGCCCCATTAGTCGAACCGTCTGACTCCACAGTTGTCAAGCCATCTGCATTGCGCTCTGCATACCGATCTTCAACTGATACGATGAGACGCGCGGCGAGCGCCGTCCCGATTCCATCAACAGTTGTCAACTCCGCTTTCGACGCTGCGAGAATATCGTTGGCGTCTTCATACCCAGCGTCACGTAACGCCGCTGCTTTCTGCTCTCCGACCCCTGGGAGTTCCTCAACGTTTGGGACTACAGCACTATCTGAATCAGGTGAGGCGCTATCTGTCGTGCTACTGGACGTTGATGACTGCGTGTCAGCAGTAGCGATAGCAACAAAAAACAGGATTGTACCAATCACAAGCGACTGCCACACTGGAAGGTCAAGCGGCCCAGTCACGAGCGATAATAAGACACCACCCCATCCAGATACGACTGGCAGAACCGTCGATAAGGCGTTGAAACCCCAACCGACAACCGCAACCCCTACGCCAAGGAAATAAACCAGCATACCGAACCCATCCCACGCTTCGCTTTGCGTGAACAGCGCAATCAGAAGCAACACAATCGCCGCAGTCAGTAACATACCCACCACTCACCTATCGGCATCGTGGTACCTCTACCGGAGTGGCAACAATAAATTGTGTGGACAGTATGACAGTCGGCCAACAAGGTTAATATTCTAAAGACAAGCTCCGACAGTGTTTGATGTTTAGTAGAAATATCATGTAGTTCATCAATTAAGAATGCGGAGTCAATCCAAGAATTATAATAATTACTATGCGACAATAATTCTATAAAAATCTGGAACGCATAGATTACAGTCCGAAGGTGTTCTGGGTAGGCAGCGGTACCCCGTACCTCCACCCGCGGACTCGGCTAGGAAATTTATTGCGGAGACTGAGTGGGTACAGACGAATATCTCTTTATTAGGAATAGTGCACCTCCGTTGAGTGCATCATGAATGCACATGTTACCTTTGTCCTCGATTCGTCGGGGTCTATGTCGGCCATTCGAGAGGATACCATCGGCGGGTTCAATACATTTCTCGCTGATCAACGTAACGAGGAAGGGACTGCAACTGTATCTCTCGTTGACTTCAATTCGACAGTCAATATAACGTATCGCGGAACGGCGATTGAAGGCGCTCCCGAGTTGTCGAAAGATTCGTACACGCCAGGTGGTCAGACTGCACTCTACGACGCGTTCGCGACTGCAATAGAAGATACTGCAAGCTTCATCGACGGTATCGACCCTGCGAACCGACCCGAGACGGTCGTCGTCGTGATTCTGACTGACGGTAAGGAGAACGCCTCCGAAACGCCGCAGGATGTTATTCGGGAGCAGATCGAAACGCGGCAGCAGGAGTGTGAATGGGAATTCCTCTTCATCGGCGCGAATCAGGATGCTGCACTAGCTGCTGATAGCATGGGTATCGATGCGGACAGATCTCTCAATATGGCTCATTCGGGGAAGGGGGCCAGAGCCGCATACGACTCGACGTCTCAGCGTATCAGTGACGCGCGCTCAACTGGAACGGTGTCAGATTTCACCGACGAAGATCGGTTGCGACAGGATGAAGCAGATCGTTAAATCGGACTGGATTCAATCACATCTCTGAGCCGCGGTTCGGGTGCCGGAGCATGCGAGAGTTAATTGAAGCCAACTAGGCCACCCATCAGTATGGCAGTTATTGATCCTCGTCTACGGTATCTGAGTCAACGCTTTGTGAAACGCGTTGGTAGACACGAGGTAGGAACTGGAGAGCGTGACAGGGAAGGCGATCAGTTTTCCCACTGAGGTAGTCATCAACGCCTTCGAGGTGATCGGACCAGCTTGAGCGACAGACAGCCGAGTTACATCGACTGTGACATGGTGACTGCCTATCTAAAGTTCCATTTTTTGCGGAAGTGACATCTTATTGACTAATATGGCGAGCGAAGGGCGAAATACACTCTCTGAGGAGGCAGTATAATAGAGCGTGCTTCTCGAATTAGCCGCCGGACCGCTACGTGGGAAGATTTTAGGTCCCCCGCGTCGGATAAGCTCTCAATGCCTTCGCTGCTAGTACAGTCCTGCTCGGCCACAAAGAATCAGGTGACAGAGCCGACACGGGCACTAGATGTTTACGACGGATACTTTTTCAGAATAATCAAAAAGGCGAAACGAGAGGAGGCCTTCAAATCCGATATCGACATTTGTATTCTCTCTGCAGAATACGGACTTATCGACGCTGAAGACACGATTACTACGTATGACCGGAGAATGACCGCTTCTCGTGCTGAGGAACTCCGTGAGGAGGTGACCGGTGCCGTTCGTAAACGTATCGAGGAAGAGAGATACGACCAAGTTGTCCTGAACTTGGGGAAGGAGTACCTAGAAGCGGTTGACGACTTATCTGACCGATACGATGTCGACATATCGACAGTCCAAGGTGGAGGAATCGGAGAGAAGGGAAAACAGCTGAAGCGTTTCGTCCGGTCGGATACTGTTCCCTCGGTGATTGCCTGATGGGCTCTCCCGGCTCACAGCGCCTTGATGATGGAATATTTGAGATTGTTGACGAGGCTGGAGACGCTCGAAGTGGGGTGATAAGTATAAACAATACCGAGCTGGAGACGCCCAATTTGCTACCGGTAGTGAACTTCTATGCTGGTGGCACCGATTCCAGCCTATACGGTGGCGGCATCCACCGGACAATCAAGGAGTTCATGAATGGAGACGATGTAATAAACGGTGGAGATTACAGTAGATATTTCGATGGAGTGATGACCTCAGTTGCGTCACTCACTGACTACGGCATCTCGAGAGAACGATACGAAGACTACATCGCCGCACCGATCAGGGAACGCGATGTATTCGATTTTGATGGCACCCTTTTTCTTGACTCAGGTGGATTCAAATTCCTCGGCGACGGTACCTTAGATGGGAGCAACTTTGAGGTGGACGTCGATCAGGAGGCAATCGTTGAAATACAGCGGAAACTGGGGGGAGACGTCCTCGTAAATCTTGACCGACCAATTGAGCCAGACGACGACTACTCCACTCGAGTCGAAAAAGCGCGACTGACGGCTGAAAACGTCGACGAGTTCCTCAACCTAACTACCCAAGACGACACACGGTATCTGACACTCCATGGATACAACTACTCAATGCTCGACACGTTTCTCACGGAAATTGAGAAGGCCATCGGCCGGGACCGTGTCCATCGTGAGTTCGATGGCGTCGCCCTCGGGAGTCTCGTTCCACTCAAAGATAATAAGGGAAAACTGATCACTGCTGTGAGTGATTGCCGTGAAGTCCTTAGCGACTGGGGGTTCGAGGAACTCCCCCTCCACGTACTCGGAATCTCGTCTAGTGCGATCCCTCTCTTGGCTGCAGTCGGTGCAGACACGTTTGATTCATCATCGTACATTCACTCCGCCATTAACGGGAAATACGATACGTCATTATACAACTCAGAACCTGTAGACGAAGTCGATTTTACGGAATGCGATTGTCAGGTCTGTAGTGATGACGTGTTAGTCAACCGGATGGAAGGGGACGTGGAGTACCAGAAAGACAAACTCGGTGCCGTTGCGATGCACAACCTGATTATCCAGAAAGAAGAGATAAAACGGATCCAATCCGCGATCCAAACACCGGGAGAGGAAGCGTTGAGGTCATATATCGAACAGTCATTGGGTCGAGAAAAGTCGATGCAACAGCACGCGCATCGCGTAGTAAACGAATCACTTGGAGGTTACTTCTGAATGTCAACGACAAAAACACCACAAGTTAACGAAGTAAACGAATTTCTAGAAATTGCTAGCGACTTCGAGGATCCCCTTGAAGTAATCCGAGAGTCGCTATCGAATAGTTACGACGCTGGTGCGACCGAGGTTGAAATCACCATTCGAGACCGACCGATTGGATCAGAGATCGTTATTGAAGACGACGGGGATGGGATGGATCACGCTGATCTCGAGTCGTTCTTCGACCTCGGGAATTCCACGAAGCGTGGCCGTCAAAACGGATCGATTGGATACAAAGGTCACGGAACAAAGATTTTCTACAAAAGCGAGGAGGTACTCGTTAATACCACGAAGAACGGGACCAACTTACGCGCACAGATGGAGCAGCCGTGGGAAAAGCTCAACAACCGGACCATGCCTGAGTACGTGCTGAACGAGGAGCCAGTCAAAGAAGGCAACTCCGGGACCCACATTCGAATTACCGGATTTAAATCCGGGCATGGTTTCTCGCCCGCATCGCTCACCTACAACAAGATCGAGCACTACCTGAAATGGAAGACGCTCGCCGGATCAACGGGTCACTTCTTCACAGACGATTTTCGAGAGATGGAAATATCGGTCACCCTCGGCGACGAGATCGATGATACACGAGATCGACTGGTAATGAACAACAAGCTCGAGTTCCCGGACGAGCAACGGGAGCCCGGAGAAGGCCAGTTCTCGGAATCACGCATGTGTAAACACTACTCACCCCGGGAACTCACCGTCGAGACCGAAAATGGAACTGAGACAACTGTAGAGGTGGTTGGAATGGTGGGAGGCAAAGACGCTCGTAACGAACTCCCCACTTACGGAAAGCACTCGGCACAGTTCGGCGTCTGGCTGGCAAAAGACCATATCAAAGTTGAGCGGGTCAACGACACCATCTCACACGACAACGAGTTCCTCCATTTCTTCTTCATCGCAAACTGCCAAGACCTAGAACTGTCGGCAAACCGCGAAAAGATACGGAACAAGTCTAGTCCGGTATATCAGGCGATCGTAGAGGAGCTCAGTCACTACCTTTCGAAGATTGCATCAGATCCGTGGTTCAAAGACTACTTGTCTCACCGTCGTGAGGCGAAACTCACTCGCCGCGCAGAGTCCCAGCAATCATCCATCGAAAAGCGTGAGCAACGGATTCAAGACCGAAACCGATTCACGCCATCCAACGACGCCGAAGTCGTTCTCGGGTTGGAGCGCTCGAACCGCTTTGGGGCTGTGCCGGAGATCACAGTTGAAGATTACGACCCAAGTTCGGAGGTCAACGCGCTGGTTCGTCAGGATTCGAACCTCTATGCGAGTTCGATTCACCGTCGGCTTACGGATCACTTTGAGGCGGATAAACCGCTTGAGAGCGTCGATAAGATCGTTTGTTGGTCGTACGGCGACCGCGACGAGCTAAGCGAGCTTGAGCGCTCAGGATATCATAGCGGAGAGATCTCGATTGATTTTGAGAAGAACCGCCTGATCTATAACAACGGTCGTCGCCATAACATCCATATCGTCACGGTTCAGGACAGACTGTAGCAGATCCAATTGAGACCGTCTCACCACGGAACGACCGAACTTATCACATCCCGTCGTTAACGATGCGTAGAGAATGGCATCGTTTGAGACCGACACGACTGACGATGCTGGCAACGCACGCCGCGGTACGATCCACACACCACACGGTGACGTCCAGACACCAGCGTTCTTCCCCGTAGTCAATTTCATCGGTGGACCCAACGAGAAGTCCGGCGGCATTTGGAGTCGATTGCGGAATCATCTCTTCGGAGAACCCGAGTTTCAAGGCGCGATGTTCCAAGCGATGAGTTTCTTGGATTTCAACATCACTCCCGAATCGCTTGAGAACTGGCGCTCGAAACCGATTCACGACCACTTCACTGATCATGACCCGGTCAAGCCGTATCACTCACAGCCGGAGAGTTTCACTAAGCCGTTATTCGTAGACTCAGGCGGGTTCAAGCTTCTAAACTCCGACACGTTCGGCGACCCGCCAACAGAGGGGGGCGATGACAATGACTGGGCGATCTACACGAATCCAGAGAGTATCCTAGACTTACAGCTCGATTACGGCGCAGACATCATCGCTACCCTAGACTATCCGATCCCACCGAATCTGAACGATGAGGAGACGACTCAACGAATGGAAGACAGTATTGACAGTGCCATTCGCTGTCTCGAACTCTTGGAGGACCAACCAGACCCGCCTGCGGTATATATCGCTATTCACGGCCACGACTACGAAACGATCAATTGGTACGTTGGGACGTTCCTTGACCGTGCGACGCATATTGACAAGTCATTTGAGGGATTTGCAATCGGGTCACTCGTCCCGCTCCGAACGAACGTCGAAATGCTGGTTGACATTGTGCAAGGTGCGAAGGATGCGATTCCTGACGACCGGGAAGATGACCTCGGGCTTCACCTATTCGGGATTAGTGGAAAATTCACGGCGCTCCTAGCACTTCTTGGCGCGGATTCATTTGACTCGTCAAGCTACATGCAAGCAGCACAGTTCAAGAAATTCATCAACCGAGAGATAGGAGTTTCAGATGAGAAACTCGTACGGAACCCGAACGCTTCGACGCACGATTTGGGTGATTTTGGGGTTGACGTCGACCGGACAGCCGACGCACGATGGGCAGCGGACTGGTCGAAATTCACTGCGGATCAGATTCCCGAGGACTGGGGCTGTCAGTGTCCTGCATGCGAGCATCTACGACGGATAGGTTTCGAGCAGCTACAGGGCACGATGTACGACAGCGAGTCGTATGATCGAGACGGCGAGTACATGAAGAGCGATTTTTACGCACTAATGAGCTATCATAACTTCTGCGTCTACCAAGACGAAATGAATCACGTGCGGGAGCTGATCAACGACGGTGACGGGGAGTTGCTTGAATACGTTGCCAAGATGGCTCGCAACGATGTCGGGAATATCAAGCGGGCGTTAAAACGGGCGACAGTCCGCGACCGTGAATTGGCACAGCAGCTTCGTGAGCGCGGCTACAATCGGCTAACCGCCGATCAAAGCGATGTAGAGCAGGAACGACTTGATTTGGATATTCCGGTCGATGACCAAGAGATCTCGCTTGAGCACACACCGGAAGACTTCAACATTCTTCAGCGGAAGGACTACCGGGTCGGCGATGAGCGCGTACTGCTCGTTATCCCGTGTAGCCAAACCAAGCCGTATTCTAATTCCCGAACGCACCGCGTCGTGGCAGACGCAACCGCTGAGTGGAACGATCAGATCCACAAAGTGACTGTCTCCGGTATGTACGGACCTGTACCCGAACAGTACGAAAGTCTCTCGCAGATCAAATCATACGAGTACGTGCTGACAAACGCTGAAAAACAGCGCCAACAGCTCGTCGTGAACCGTTTGACTTCCTACCTCGAAGAATACGGCCCACAGTTCGATGCCATCGTCGGCTATGCGACCAGCAAAACCTACCGCACCGTAATAGAGCAAGCGTTCTCCGAGTACGGGGATGGCGTTGTCCTCCCGAAAAATCCGAAAATGCGCGCACTCACTGAACACTTCAGAACAACTAATCTTGAAGAGCTATCTGAGCACCTAAATGACGTGCTCTCATCTACACCACCCCAGTAATCGCTTGGCTCCGATATTGATAGCTTCGAGGCATTCAGACCTCAGATCGGCTGTTCCAATCGCCAGTCGCTCTCCCGGGGTTCGAGATTACTCGAATCCGATCCGGACTCTGCAAGGATACCAGAATGGTACAGCATCTGCTTAAATTGATACGCGACCACCGAACGGTATACATGCGATTCTAACAGTGAGGGTGTAATCAACTCACCATCACCGGTTAGTACCGCAGATCGTGCCTCTTCTGTATCCCGAATGAAGAATTCGACCGCGAACGTAGGCGAAGTATCAAACAGATATTCCACTACGGTAGGCAGAATCGGCGGCTGAGCGTTGTTCTGAAGCTCTTGAATATGTTTTACGAGCATCTGTGTTGCGGGAAAAGCGAACACTACCCGTCGGGCAATTAACGCCCAGTCAGGTGCTAGCTGAGTTAGTCTCGTCTGCTCTCCTTTCCATGATTTGAACTCTTCTAACACAGATCTCAATGATTGCTCGTGTTTTTGTAATCCGAATCGAAGCACTTCCTCACCCAAAGGGGATAGAACATCAGACCCATCCGGTTGCTTCTCTATCAGCCCGAGGAATGCAGCACCGTCTCTGGCACTTTTGAAATCTCTCACCACGTATTCTTCGAGAACGTCCCTAGTCGGTTCCGTATGGTAGACACAGAACGTATACCCAAGATAGTTTTTTGGGCGGTTGAGATGGAACGACTGGTCAGCAACGCGCTGTGGACCGGCTTGGAAACGTATCGTCGATGCTTCTTGACCGACCTGTGTGCCAACTACTCGCGGTTTCTCAAGTACATCTACCGATTGATCTTCTGTCACTCCGAGAACACCGATATTTAATTCTCGACCAAGAGCTCGGGTTTCCGCCGAGATCGAACTGCGAGGAGCAGCTAAAAATCCGAGATTCGCTTCCTGTAGCCGGTCATGAGCTTGAACAATCCCCGTCTCTGTGTCAACCTGCCCAGTCGATCCATATCCCTTCGCTTCAACGACGGTTAGGGGTGGAGAGTCTATATCTCCGTCGTGACCACGAAAGGAGTCATCTTCAATCGAACCAGCGCCAACAAGGTCAGGATACCCTGAACCCACACGTACGTGATTGAATGGCGCTAGGGTCTCGGTTACTTCCTGTGGGATTGGAACATCATTCAACCACTGGTCGGTCGAGAACTGAGTATCGACAACTGTGTATCCTGAGCCAGTCTCATCTCCGGTAAATAACTGCTCTTTTGTCGTTGCTAGCACTTCAGGCTCAGTCATTGACAGTGTTCCCATATACAAGAGGAGCTATTCCAGCATCAAATAGATCCGTAGTGGTGTTCAGCTTAGTATGAACAGTTAGGCAGATCGATTTACCAGTGTTCAGGCTCGAGATTACCTCTTCCACGGAAAAAGAGTGAGTTTGAGAGAATGCTCATTGAGATCTAGGATCTTCGGTGAGTTGCCAGAGTGCTGTTGGCTCATGGACATATTCGATAAACTCCGCAGCATGAAGTCTATCTAGCCTCTTTGTCACTGTCGGTCGAGATAGACCTGTAAAATCTACAAGCGCACCCGTTGTGAGATTGCCTTTAGATACAAATTCATCAATCACTTTCTCAGTATTCTCGTCTATTCTCAGGGGCATATTTACGTCATGTCTTTTCTGGTTCCTTTTATCTCTCACCATACATATTAGTAAACACGAACCGCCTTTACTATCCGTTAAGTATAAATAAGCAGGAGAATTAGGAGAGATTGAACACTCGGTCCCAACGGGGCAGTCCGCTAGAAAGCCCGCGTGTTGGCGCACGCGGACCGGGTTCCCACCTAGAAAGTAAGAACCCATGACAAAGAAGGATTTCAGCGGTCAAGAGAACGTCGATCAGTTAATTGAAGCGATAAACCAAGTGGAATTTCATGCGCTCGGGGAAGGGCCGGCAGCATGTCAAATCTGCGACCGAAAACTCCGGGAAGGCGACGACCTAACGGCCTATGCCTTCCGGGCAGCTGGCAACCCCATTTTTGAAATCGGGTACGTGATGTGCGGGGCGGACGAGCACGCGCACCCGACAGAGTTCATGCGGGGCGTCCACGAACTCGTCATAACGGGCCGCATCGGTCTGTGTACCGATGTGGCGATCCAGTCATCGTGGCTGGTACTCCTCGCGCCGGAGCCGATCGTGGCGAGCCGACCCACATCAAGCGACGCCTACACGATCGGTGAGGTGGCGACACGTGAGACGGATCCTCTCCACACACACCAGGCTACCGAGGCGGACCCGACACCACCATTCGAAGGCATCCATGAGAGCGGGTCCACACAACTCGAAGGAACCACCGAGCACACGGCCGACTACTCCCAGATAGACGGGACACACCAGGCCGAACACAACGAGCAGACCCACCAACAGGCGACCAACCAGGGAGGTGGCGAGTAATGCCTCCGGCGTTCGACACCGAACACCTCGATCACGAGATGTCGCTGCCGGACGACATCGAGGAACTCACACTCCCGGACCTGTATGTGGGGCTCGAAATCCCACTCCTCGCACCGGGCGATGGGATCGTCACCGATCGACACCATGCCTCAGCAGACCGGTACGAGGCGGACGACCCGCAGAACCAAATCGGCGGGATGGTGTCGCCGTTCCCACTCTCCGGGTGGCTGCGCCACGGCTGTGAACGGGTGATTCAGGTGGCGGGCGGCACGGCGTGTCATCCGGGCGAAGCGAACGCGGACTACATGCTCGAAGACGTGTACGAGCGCGACCTCGACGCCGGCTATCACGAGAAGGGCTCGTGTGTCGATGACGACGCCGGCTGCGTCCTCTATGACCTGTTCGGTGGGTTCAACGACCGGGCGGGACGGCTGGTCCGCCGGCCACTCCGATTCTCGCCGATTCGTCGGCAAGTCGACGTCCTCCAGGGCGAAGCGGAGGCGCACTACCGCCAACTCAACACCCAGGTGCGCTCACGCAACAGCGAGGACGACGGGCAGCCGCTGCGGATGGCGTCCAGGGATGTCGTCGGCAACCTGGTAGGGACGTGGAAATTGTCGCTGCGAGAGCTGAAACCCGAATACGTTGGCCTGCTCGTCGAGGCGGTCGATTACCTTGACGCCCACAGCGAGGAGTTCGAACTACAGTTGGGCGGCGCACGGAACTTCGGGGCGGGCATGGCCGAGGCGCGCGTCATCAACCCGCTGTACACGGACGCCGAGATCAAGCGGGTGTACAATCGCGCGCAGGACACGACGTCAGGGATGGCGTGGAAGGATGACCTGTGGCGGGAGTCAGTCCGCCAGCAGTTCGTGAAGCCGCTGCAAGAGCGTGTGAACAGCATGGAGGAGCCGTGATGGCCCGCAGTGACACCGCAAGCGTGGACCTGCGGATAGCGTACCGCCATGACGTCCACAAACTGCGCGGTCGCCAGCATGGGTCGGGCCGTGACGAGCTGTTCGATGTGCCGGTCAATGAATCAGTCCCGCTGGGAGCGGATCGAGATGCGGCGTTGTTGAGCCGGCCGGACGACGAACCCGAACAGACGGTAGCGAATCACGCGTCGCCGGCGCGGCTGTCGGTGCTCACGGGCTCGGTACTCGAAACGGGGGCGGTCCCGGTGGTAGAGACCGCGATTGCGCCGCTGATCGATGGCTCCCCAGACGAGCACCATGCGGCGTGGTTGATGAGTGAGACAGCGTCGCTGGTGAACGAGTCGGTGTATCTCCCGTACTCGTCGCTCAAGTACCACGTATTGCTGGTGGCCGCACTGCTTGACGCATACCGTGCGGGCCACGCATTCGACGACCTGTATCTGGTTGTCGAGCCAGCAGCGGACGCACCACCGCGGAACGCGGATCGAAAAGCGAGACAGCAGGCGGCGCTCGACGCGGACTGCGTGGTGCCACACCGAACCATCCTGTGGTCGGAGGCGATGACGATGCGGCTGTCAGCGTCACCAGACGGACCAGCGGCGTGGATCGGCCCGGAACCTGCCGAATCGTTTGCTGATGTATGGAATCGGGTGTCTGGGTCGCCCCTCGGCCGCGAAGCACAGTGGTGGCGTCACGTGGATGCGCAGTTGCGACGAATTAGGTCGTGGTCGACAGCGCTGCAGTACATCGAGGACGCTGTCGCGGAGGATACGCGCGGCACCGTGGAGGTGGATGCGTGACCCATCACGATTGTGACTGGCGGACCGCCGACCCCACCCATGCGATATGGTCGGGCAGTGAGCCTGTGGGTCGGACTGACTGTCCGCCGACGTCGCTAGTGGGTGGACGTCGACATCCGATGGCCAGCCAGGGAGCGCACGCACCATCGACGACAAACGAGCGCACCACGGCTGGGACGCCAGACACGACAGACCATCCGATATGGTCAGTCGATGAGTCCACAAAGCGGGCTGGCGTTCTGCCGGCGTCGCCGGTGGCTGGGCGTCGATGTCCGCTGGCCCGCCCGGGAGCGCCCGCAACACTGCCGGCTCGACGAACTTCAACAGCTGGCTGCGCACACCACCCCACACTCGGGCGAAGCCAAGCGAACCCACGGCCCAGCGCCCCAGCGGAATGGTCAGGCCGTGAATCCGCGGGACGGGCTGCGAGCCAGCGTGCCGGACCGGTGCGTGCGTGCCGATGGCGGGCGACGCCACTGTACGTCCGAACCGATCGTGACTGCCAGCGGTGGGCGGGTCGATCCACCACAGCTACCGATCGTGTGGTACGCAAACATGGCACAATCTCCACTCGAAGCGACGGGGGTGCGGCATGACCACGATCCAACAGCTGGTGTTCGAACTTGCAACCCCGTACGCGGGGCGGCCGTACCACGTCTCCGGCCATGCGCTGTTTCAGGCGATTGCGTCCGACGTCGACGACCGGACGCGACGCGAGTTACGGGTGAGTCACGGAATATTCTCCCCGTCAGAGTACGGCTCCTACCCGAGCGAACACTCACAGAACGGGTACGCCGGCAAACTCGGGGGGTCGCTGCCGCCGGTTGAGTCGTACGAGGATCTGTTCCTGTTTCGGGACGCGGCCCAGCGATGGCTACAGCCGTCTCGACCGCGCGATGCGCAGAACACGATGGATCGTCAATCGCATGCCGGGCGGCTCACAGTCGCGCCGGAATCGTTCTTCGGCGTCCCCGAACACCAGCGGAATTCGAAGCGCCGCGTGACATGGTACATCCACGCGTATCTCCACAGCGAGCGCGAGGGTGTGCTCCCGCTTGATGAGACCGTGCTCGATGGGATTCAGCTTGGTGGCAATCGAAACTACGGGTTTGGGGAGGTGTCGCTCGCGGACTCACAGGTCGTCGATCTTGAGTCGTTGTCATTCGATGCGTTGCGGGGCCACGACGCGTACACCATTGAACTGGTGACGCCATACGTCCTCCAGAGTGAGGCCCCGGACGCGGACACCCAGTCGGTGCCGTGGTGGTGGGATACGTCGGTGGCTGGCGTGCCCGGCGATGCGCCGACGCGAGAGCGCCGGTTGCGTCGCCGCGAGGAGCGACTCGTTGGGGAGACCACATATGAACTGGCGACAGTCGATCACGGCCAGCTCGTCGGCTACACCGGAGACGACCCGATACAGACGGCCAAAAACGGCGTATTGCGGCTCGGAACACACGCACGATTCGGCTTCGGTGAACTGCGAATGCGACCAGCTAGTCACGATCGTGTGCCAGAGCGAGGTGAGGTGGCGTAATGCTCGAGCAGGTGGCGTTCGATATCGAGACGATCGGCTTCGACGTCGATGATGAAGTGACCGTCGTCGGGTTTGCGATGCCGATGGGGGTGCGTGTGTTCGTGCAGACTGGCGGGCGGACAGCCGGCGACGTCGAGGCGAGCGTGAAAGCGCGGCTGTCGGAGACACTCGTGAACGTCTCGACACACACCGATGAGACCGCGCTGCTGGCGGCTGTGGCGACGTTCGTCAGAGATCGGATACACGACGCCGAGACACTCCTCATCGCGTTCAACGGCGAGGTGTGGAGCGGTGGCTTCGATCTACCGTTCCTGCGGAGCCGGTACGCGGCCCGTGAGATGGCGTGGCCGTTCGACGTGGCGTACGCGGACGTGTTGCCGGTCATTTCGGATCGGTTCAACACGACGGTTGACGGTGAGGAACAACGCGGATTGGCGGCTGTGTACGAGCTACTCGGCGACGGGACCTACAGCGGAATCGATCCGTTTGACGACAGTGCGGCGGCGGTGACCGCCTTCGAGGAGGGGCGATTCGAGGAACTCGTCTGCCATAACGTGGCGGATATCCTGCGGACGCAGGCGCTCGGCCGAGTTGCTGAGCGCTACTGCGGGAAGGCGGAGTTCAACGTGAAATCGCTCTCACCGACACGGGACGCGTGAGTCTGGCTCGGTGAGCGGGTGCGGCGCGTTCCCCAGCAGCGGGGCTGCTGATTGAAGCGATACACCAGGAGGATGAGCGATGCTGGCGGTCACAGTGCGGTCGAAATCGACTACGGAACGATATATATGACAGACGAAGCAGACGATGCGACGGCTGACAGAACAGACAACGAACCAACAGCGGACGAGGAGCCGGCCGATGCCGAGACGCCATCGGACCAGTTAGAGACGGCGTCGATGAACTCGGACTCGGAGCGGAACGAGACGGTTGATCAGGCGACGCAGAAGAAGGTGTTAGAACGCGACCGGTATCGCTGCCGGATGTGTAATGTGAAAGCGCCGGCCGCTGGCGGCCTGGCAGATCTCGAGGTCCACCACGCAGATCGGGATCCGGATGCTGTC
Source organism: Halorubrum shenae (assembly GCF_051194165.1). Taxonomy (NCBI): domain Archaea; kingdom Methanobacteriati; phylum Methanobacteriota; class Halobacteria; order Halobacteriales; family Haloferacaceae; genus Halorubrum; species Halorubrum shenae. The sequence goes on from NZ_JBLZNI010000012.1 coordinate 38,483, forward strand.
GGCGAACACGACCCAGCGAATCTCCTCACGGTGTGCCGGAGTTGCCACTCGTGGCATCACATGAGATCGACGCCCAGCGATATACCCATCCGGCTGACGGAAGCCGATGACAAGAAATTGAAGTCCCACGAGTACGAGATTTTGCGGATCCTCTATGACAACGGCCCACTCCGCACAAAGGAGATTGCGGACAAATTAACAGTTGAGATGACCCGCACGGCTGTTCGAGAGCGGTTGTGGCATTTGGGCGGGCTCGATAATGAAGTGGCTGAGCGGGCAGAGCCGCTCGTGACGAAAGATATCGCTACCCAAGAGTGGGGACTCCTCGATGATATCGTGACGAGCGCCCGTGGCCACATCCCTGATGACCCGAAATTGCTCGTCCAACGGACAGAAGACGAGCTCGTACGGCGAGCGCTCGATCGGGGGTGTGATCGCCAGACAGTGATGGAGGTCTTCGATGTCTCGCGGCGCGGTACATTCTACAAGGAGACGCGCTCGAAAATGTATGACTTCCCGCTCGACGCGTTCAGCAGGGGCGGTCGGCCGCGGGTTTCGAAGGAAGCGTCAGATGAGGAGGAGTCGTCAACGGCGGCGAGAGCACCGGACGAAGGTGACGCGATACGGAACGCGGCGGCCCGAGCGAGCGACGTGACTGCCGATGGGGGTGAGGAGTCTGCCGCCGAGATCGTGTCAGATACAGGTGAGACAGGGGATGGAGAGGAGTCGGAGCATGCGGCTGAGAAGGATGACGTACAGCAGCTGTTAGAGGAGGCGCTTGACGCGGTGCGGGACGACGACGTCGAGGAGTAGCCCTCTTTCAGGCGGATTTTTTGTGGTGTGATTGTGTCCGTGGTGGTGATTGGGAGAGGCTGGCTTTGTTCAAATCTGCTTCTTTGGCTGTGTTGAAATCCTCCGAAATGAGGGATTATGACCTGGTCGGGGTCAAGACAGATTCCACAGCAACAACTTTTTTCTCTGTCATCATGCGGTGAATCGATGGCGTCACCGTCGAACAATTCCTCGGTTGTGTTTCTGTTGACAGTGGGTGCGAACATCGTCCCGCTGGTCGGCGTGTTCCACCTCGGGTGGAGCGCACAGACGTTCGCGGTCGTCTACGCGATCGAACTAATTCTCTTCAGGACCTCCGCCAAGTCCCTGTATTACGTCGCTGAACCCACCGCGTTTTGCTCTCAAATCAATTACTGTGTCAGCGTGTTGGGTTGGCATTCCAAGTTGTGTAACCATCCCATATTCATCCTCATCTAAAAGGGGATCTTCGTGTCCGAACGCAATTACATTGAGCTCCAAACTCCCCCTCGTGTACGCATCTTCTGTAAACACATCTGTTTCAGATGGCTTACCTTTTGGACCACCAAATGCAGCAACTAATTCATCGAGATCATTTTCGTCGACGATAATCAGATCGGGTGGGTAATCGTCCATTGCTTTGGGTAATGATTCGATGATTGCTTTGATGTCTCTATCCTCTGCGTCGAGTAGTACTCTCATTTCTTCGTTCATTGGTTGTGATTATTGCTGGTAGGAACGGTGAAGAACCGTACCATGTTGTATATTAGCCTATACTTGTCCGTCAGATTCAGAATTTTATGCTATTATGCTGTTCTTCTTTGCGCTGGAGCAAACATTTCAACCACGCTACACTTATAAACCCTCGTGGCGAGTTAGCCGTCGTATCTAGAAACGCTCTGCTTCGGTGACTCGTGTGTGTACCCTCGATTTGTGGGTCAGAGACACCGTACTTCCGGCAGATACGGATCACTCACAGTCGTCGTTGGGTTAGTGAAACCAGACAGCTCCACCGCCAGTATTTGTTACTTGCCTGATCAATATCTCCTTATAATATTCAAAATATCTTGTTGACTCCTGTCATAGTTGTCGCTCAATTCACTCGTCAATCTCTATAAGAGCGGTATTGGGTACCGGAGTCTACTGCCGCTCGTTTTTCACACGTTCTATGAGCTCAGTTGCCGGAATTCCGGTTTTACCAGCCCAGTTCTTTACCGCAGCATTCTCTGGGTGAAGATCCTCACCAGGAGTATTCTGAAGCACATCTATGGCTTCCTCTCTTATTGGGGCCTGTTCGTTCTCATACTCATCGATACGCTGTTGTAGTTCCTCTCCTCGTTGCCTGAGTTGTTCGAGGCGCTCTTCTTTTTGTTCAATCTCTTCTTGTACGTGCTGGAGTTGGACTTCAAGCGCCGCCTTGCTCTTGTGGGACATACCATCCCCTGCAAAATAGTTTCGAACGAGATCGTTAACCAGCGAAGAGAAGTTAATTTCGCTCCGTCGGTCAATCTGCCTAGCGAGAGATAGGTCAATTGTGACGGACTTCCGCTTCTTACTCATATACGACACCTCCAATTGACGAAAGTCGGTGTCCAAGTGTTACGGTAATACTCTGCGAACGAGTACTGTATCGTTTCTGCTGTGAGAACAGCCGCAAGAGAACCTGTACGTACGTACTTACCGCACTGTTACAAATAATACTATAATAATACATGTTACTAACTACCCACCCCCGTTCTCCATGGAACGCTATCCGCGTATTGAGTAATACTCTGACAGAGAGTATTACGACGAACTAGCTGCGAAAACGTTTGGAAAAGGCTCGATACTCCTGTGACTATTGTGCTATTATGAATAACACTAGGATAATACGTGTTACCGTGTGGGCGGCCTCTTTCTTTTCCCGATTCATGATTCGTGCGCTCAGAGTTCCACGACGTGTTGAGAGAGACACCACGTGAGCGGCACACGTGGCTCGTTTCGTGATGCGTCAGATCTCGCGTTTTCCGACGTGACATTGCACATAATTGTACGCAACCGAGAGTGTCGAAGACAGCGTCCAATATACTTTAGATAGGTCCTTATAAACTCTCGACTGTGTACACCAGTGACTGGGAACTCGATCCGGAAAGAAATCCTCCGAAACCCATACTAACCGGTCGAGAGCGGAACTATCTCCTAACGGGAGAAACCGATCCGTACGGCGAATCAAAGTTCACCCGAGATGTATCCGATAAGGCAGATATGCTGACAGGGCGGGTACAGGATTTAATCGACGACATCTGCCTTCTGTATCTCGGTGAGCATCTCAAGGGCAGCGAGGGTGAACACGTCTTCAACGTATCTGACTTGGAGTTTCGAACGCAGCTAGTACGCGACCAAGAAATCGTGTGGATCGATCAAGAATCTACGGAGTCGGCGTCCGAGTTCGCCTTCGAGGTTGGGAGCCTACTGAGGATGCTCGAAGTTGGTTCCGACCCAGCAGATATTATTTGGGGGGTTCTTATTGGCTTAGTTGGACACCCTGAGAGCCGTTTTACAAACGAACTAGATACGGTAGAAAATATTCTTCGAAAACTAGAGACTCGCCACCAAGAGCGACTATTCCATGTCGGAGCCACGTTAGCACTCAACGACAAAGACGGAGATTCTGAACTACGTGAGACTGCGAACAACATCCTTCAGAAGGAGGGAATCACTCCTGTCCCAATTTTGGTCGATGCTATCGTACAGTACCAAATCAACCCCGCGTCAGCACCCCTTGATCTACAGATGGACTCGTATACCAGAGACACTAGCCAGCGAGGTCAACCCAAGCAGCCGTCGGGCGAAATAGGCGTGAAGGACTGGGATGAAACGGATATTCGATCTCTCGTTCAGACGCTACTTGAAGAAACTCGATTGCGTGATATCGAGGTACTATGTGTCGATCTCCGCTCCGATATCCACCAAGTCAATGACCGGATACAGTTTGGAACGCACGCGAAAGATCTATTTCGAAATATGTCACTAGACGGGAGCACCGGATCTTTCCCGTCAAGCACATACTCATCGTACGACATGCGTACAGCAGTTCTCAATCGACTATCTGGCCAAGAAGAGTCTCCATTATGGACTACCCGACCCGTGATAGAGGAATCAGAAGACGATAAGTGGAAACTGACTCCGTACGGCCGTCTATTGTATCGAACCACTTTCGACAACGATGGTTCGACATCATGGATCTATCACGTACTGCTTTCGGAGAATTCTCTGTCGGCAGAAGATGAATCCCTAGTCGGGGATGTACTCGACGAATGGAACTCGTGAACCGCTTTGGAGTCAAGCCCCGAGGCACTCGCATTGCTCATCTGTAGATTAACAACCAATTGATGTACTGTTCGAGGGTGTGATGGGTGGCGGTGAACCAGTTCAATTTGAGTCCTTCGTCCGGCCAATTATTGTTGGGAATCGACATAACTAGTGAATAAGTATGGATGTGCCGACGCAGACCTGTTCAGAATTGGCACGATATTGCTATTAGCTTCAATACAGACCTTCTTCCGATGACCACGTCGTCGCTGATGTTGACTACACCCTCTCGGCCTCGTTTAGACGCTCCTGAAACCGTCGGTTAGTAGCTATGTCGAGTGAGCGGAATCAGTCCGTAGGAGTCTCTAGAGGAGGCTCTGCTGTTTGGACATCAGCCGTAGCGAACGATCTGCTCCGCGTCTAAACAAGGCCCACCCTCTCTATTCAGCAACCGGTGCCTAACAACACCTGGGAGCAGCACCAGAGCCCATAGACTCTAACTGTAGCATACCAGCGAACACGCAACTCTACTCCGAGAGAGATCCGCGGAAGAGAGCCAGACTCAAGCCGGGGAGAGACAAAACCGTAGAACAGATGGCTGACACCCACGATCCTCGCCCAGAAAGTCCATCAGTCCCAGAAGGGAATGTCTGGTCCGTTGGACAGCTCAACGCAGAGATTGGGTCGGTGTTGGATGCGGCGCAGGATCGGCTTCCGTCATATGTCGTCGGTGAGGTCTCAGACATTAACCGGTATGACTTCGGGACGTTCTTCGATTTACGCGATTTAGACGATGACGCTACCATTTCGTGTATCATGTGGGCCCACCAGCGCGAGGCGGTTACCCATGAGTTGGAGGAAGGAACTGAGACGATTGTTCGTGCAACCGTTGATTTCTATCACGATGATGGCCGCACACAGCTTGCGGTGAAGAATGTCTGGCCGGTCGGGGAATCGGATCGATCAGAGGACCTCGCTGCGCTTCGGGCCGAGCTCGCGGAAGATGGATTGCTTGATGAGGCGGCGGCGCAACCGCTCCCGGAGTATCCGCGCCATATCGGGGTTGTGACCTCGCTGTCTGGGTCCGCTCGCCGTGACTTCGAGGAAGCGGTTCGAGCCCGCCATCCGGGGGTTCCGATTACAGTCTGTGGCGCAACAGTCCAAGGGGAGGCCGCAGTCGCCTCTCTCGTCACCGCGGTGCGGCGACTAGAGCAGGACTCGGCGATCGATGTGATTGTAGTGACGCGTGGCGGGGGAGCTGACGCGGACCTATGGTGTTTCAATGAGGAACCGGTCGTTCGGGCGATCGCTGATTGTGCGACACCGACAGTCGTTGCGGTTGGGCACGAAGATGACGAGACGCTCGCGGAGGCGGTGGCGGATCACCGGTCGATGACGCCAACCGACGCTGGTGTGGCGGTCGCCCCGGACCTCGGTTCAGTTCGCCAGCGCGTCGCCGATATTGAACACCGAGTGGATCGTGCCTACACCTCGGTCGTCACCGACCGCGTGGCGGCACTCACCCAACGGCTTGACGCCGGGCTCCAAACGCTTCAACAACGAGCGCAGGCTCGGGAAGCGACTCGACAGCGTACCGCTGATCTTGAACACCGGATCACGGTCGCGTACGAAGCGCTCGTCACGTCGCGGCTGACTGCGCTCGAAACCCGACTGAATGACGCGTACCAGGCCCTCGAACATGCTGTGGAGACGGATGCGGTGACTGTTCGGGCCGCGCAGCGTCGAGTAGGAGGGCTTGAATCGCGGATCGACACGGCGTATCAGACACGCGTTGACCGTGAGCTGGGGTCACTCGAAGTTCGAATCGAGGATGGATACCGCGAGATCGAAACCGACGCCCGCGTACAAGCCGGGCAGAGTGAGGCTCGACGCCTCCGAGTTGCCGTTATTGTATTGCTCGTTGTGCTGGGGCTTACGTTGCTGGCACTCGCCGTGGGTGTTCTCTGAGGGTTGAAAAGGCTGGGCGGTAATCACACAGGTATGAGTCAGCACGACGACGTCGATATTGGCGGCACAATTGATCGCCTTGAAGAAATCGCTGAAACGCTTGAAGACGGTGAAGTCGGACTCGAGACGGCCAAAGAACTGCGTGAGGAGGCAGATGAGAAGCTTACGGTGCTTCGAGATACGCTTGATGTCGGTGACGGTGACATCATCGAGATCGACGGCGACAAACTAGATGAGGAGACTGCGGAGTGACCCCGTATACGACCTTGCGTAAGACAGGACTGAACAGTTCTCACGAATCTGTACTATAACCCCCAGGGTCGTGTCGGTAGTATCCTACGGAGGATAGAATTCAGGTAGCCGCGCCTGACAGACTTCTTGGGCTCTGTTGAAATCCTTAAGAACTGACAGGATTAGTGTGCGAGATACAGAGCGCGAATGTGGCACCAGTTGAGGTGCGAGCAAAGTGGTAACTCGAATCCGTTAGTACAGAAAGTGAGTACAGCACAGAAGGTTCATTGTTTCCGCTCGATCCGTACTGAATCAGCCGGTCGCTGAGGAGTACATTCTAATTGATATGGAGTTACTCTCCCTGACATAGTAGAAAACAAACATCGGCGACGATGAATTAGCCAGTACACCTTTTCAAGAGTCGCTCATATATTCTCCATGGCAATTGAAGCGACGTTCACTACGACTGACGGTGAGTTTCCGCTGGCTGCCGTCTTCTCGGAGTTTCCCGCCGCCGAAATCGAATTAGACCGCGTCGTTCCGACGAATGAATATCTCATCCCATACTTTTGGGTTCGAGACGTCGAGGTCGAGAACATCTCGATGGAGAATATCACCCACCCGGGCATCCACGACATTCGGGTGATTGATGACGTTGATGAGGCGGCGTTCATTCGCATCGACTGGGACTTAGCGTATGAAAGCGTCTTGACCGCAATTATCGAAAACGACGTGAGCCTCATTTCCGCGCTCGGGAATGAAAGCCAATGGTCGTTCGAGTTTCGGGCTGAATCACAAGAGGCTCTGTCTGACTTCCAGTCGTACTGTCGAGACCACGATATTCCCCTTGAGCTTACGAAGCTTCACGCACTCTCGCCGTTTACATCGGGGCAAGAGTACAACCTGACCGATACACAGCGCGAAGCGATGACAGTCGCGTTCACGCTGGGGTATTATGATTCTCCGCGCGAGGCGACTCGTCAAGACATAGCGAACGAACTCGGAATTTCACCGCAGGCCGTTGGCTCTCGACTACAGAGGGGAACTCGACGATTGATCTCAAGCACGCTTATGCAACTTGAACAGTAGCGTAAAAACACATTTCTCACGAAAAGGCCATAGACATCCTTCCGGCACTCATATTGGTGGTATGGCACGCACATCTAACGGTGCTAATCAATCTCAAACCGGAAAGGGAGAGCTATTGGAATCAGCGTCAAGTTGGGATCTGACGGATATTGCGTTTATTGACGAGTCTAAACAACACGGGGACTTCTATCGTGTAAAGTACGACTCGGGTCAAACTACACCGAGTTTCGCAGTTCTCACCATTATCTCGAAAGTTACTGAGATAGACCTGTTGGATCTTAATCCATTATATGACAGCATCGACGGCGATGCATTGGATGCGCTGTGTACTGCTGATCTTTCTTCTGTTAGCCGACTGACTTTCCAGTATCATGGGTGCAAAATCACAATTGGAACTGATGACGTAGTTGAAGTGATAGTCGGGTGAGTACCTCAGTAGTCTTTGTTGTAAGACTCCCTGTTTGGGAGGCCAAGCAGCGGGAGAGACCGGGGGGTGTGTCCGTCGAATATGACGAGATCGTAGCACGTAGCATCTGCGACTGGATTTCGAGCCTCAAGCGAGAACAATGATAGCAACCTCACCATTCCAAGAAACCGAAGAAGGAACGTTCCGGGTCCTTCACGTCGATGACGAGTCCGAATTCACGGAGCTGGTCACCGCGTTCTTACAGCGTGAGGACGACCGGTTCGAAATCGCGCAAGCGACCAGCGCCAGCAACGGGTTGGACAAACTTTCCGAGCAAGCGTTCGATTGCGTTATTTCCGATTACGACATGCCCAGCTGTAACGGTATTGAGTTTCTAAAGAAGGTTCGAGCCGAATATCCCGATCTCCCGTTCATACTGTTCACCGGGAAAGGCACCGAGGAAATTGCAAGTGACGCGATTTCAGCGGGAGCTACCGATTACCTGCAGAAGCAACTTTGCACGGACTGTTATACTGTGCTTGCCAACACCGTTTCGAACGCTATCGAACATTATCAGTCCATCCAGGCAGTCAAACAACGCGATCAAAGGCTCCGGGAAGTCATTAAGCGCGTAACGGATGCCATCGTCGAGGTGGACTCGAATTGGCGGTTCACCCTCGTCAATCACCAGGCTGAGGAACTCTACGAGATGGATGAGGAGTATCTCCTCGGGCGTGATTTCTGGGAGGTCTTCAGCGAGGCACTCAACACCCGGTTCGAAGAAGAGTATCGACAGATCATGGACACACGAGAACCCACCTCGTTTGTCGAATACTTCTGCCAGCTCGACGGTTGGTTCAACATCGAGGCGTATCCGGCAGACAACGGTGGAATTGCGTTCTATTTCACTGAACTCTCGAAACCGCTGGCCGATACACCAGCGACTGATTAGTAAATACTCTGTATCTCGCACGACTTTCCTGACAGGTAGCGGGGAAGTACGCGATTGGTACATGGCCGCCATTTATATGACATTTTGCAATTATCCTAATATGAGTGTGACCCAGTTTGACCTAATCTTGTTCGGGGTTCCGGCTCTGATCTCAGTAGGTGTCGCGCTGTTTGCGTGGCAACATCGGTCGAGCCCCGGTGGCAAGCCACTCGTCATCCACGGACTCGGGTCAGCCGTCTGGATACTTAGCTATGGAATAGGCACCAGAGTAAATAGTCAGTTGATTGCTCCACGTATGTTGGGCGTTTCGTGGCTTGCTGCGGTTGTAGTGGCATTCTCCGGTATGTATGTCGCTGTGGAGTATACTGAACGGACGTGGCTCAAACAACCAATAGTACTAGGCAGTATTGGTGGTTATCTCTGTCTGGAAGCGTTAGTGATCGGACTCAATCCCGGCGGCCTATTCTATACCCGTGCCCCGACGGTTATCCAGACTGGGACACCAATCTATGAGTTTGGCGTCTGGTGGGCAGCCCACCTCTTCGTGGTATTTGTCGCAGCCACTGCTATGCTAGGAATGTTTCTTGAAGCGTATTTTACCCAGAGTGGTGCGTATCGTCAACAGGCCCGTGTAATACTCAGCGGTGTCGTAGTCATCTATCTGGCGGCTATTATTGAGGTCGCTGGACTTGAGCCATATCCAGACCTGTTGTACAATGTAACTATGGCTGGGAGTACAATTCTATCCGTGACCTTCCTCTGGGCTCTATTCTACGCCGATTTTCTGGAGTTAACTCCCATCGCACGCAGGGCGTTATTAGAAGACATAGATGATGCTGCGATGGTTCTTGATCATCAGGATCGTCTCGTTTACGCCAACGGCGCTGCCCATGACCTGTTTGATACTGACCCAGAGTACGTCGGTCTGCCGGCAGACGACTTTCCTTTCTCAGTCGGAGATCAAAATCTCAACCAGCTCACGGAGATGGCTAACGGTAAGACAGAGATTGCCATCACACCTAACAGTAAGAAACGGTGCTTTTCTGTGTCAGCCTCAACAGTTGGCGACGCCGAGAGACGCCGTGCATTCGTGCTACATGAAATTACGGCAGAAAGAGAGTACAGACAGCGTATTGAAGAGCAGCGTGATAGTCTTGATATTCTTAATGAAGTGTTGCGTCACGACATCCGGAATAATCTCCAATTGATACTCGGATATACGGATCTGGTTACAGACACGATAGATGATGATGATGATGATGAGTTACGGAGACACTTGGAGACAATCAGTAAAAACGCAGAGCACGCAGTTGACCTCACGAAGGTAGCCCGAGAAATGGCAGCCGTCATGCTCTCTGGAGAACAAGAACTTGAGCCAGTCAGTATCCGCTCAGTAGTAATGTCTGAGGTTAAACATTTTCGTGAGGCGTATCCAGACGCCAACATCATCACCGCTTCAGAGGTACAACAGGTATCTGTACGAGCCAACGAAATGTTAGGCTCCGTGTTCCGCAACCTGCTGAAAAATGCAGTTCAACATAATGACAAAGCGGTTCCGACTATTGTAGTATCATCGAAAACAGAGGATGGACATATCAATATTCGAGTCGCAGATAACGGCCCCGGTATTTCTGACGCCGCAAAGGAGGACATCTTCGGCAAAGGGGAGAAGGGCCTCGACAGTGAGGGTACCGGAATTGGCCTCTACCTCGTCAAGTCACTGGTAGAGAGCTACGGTGGTGACATCTCGATTGAAGACCGCGAAGAAGGCGACGTTATTGAGACTGAAACACCCGCTGATACACCGCCCGAGGGCGTAGTGTTTGTTGTCAGGCTACCAATTATACGGAAGGAATAATATATACTGTATTTATCGTCTGTATCTTCCGTGCTACTACTGACATACTGTGGAGAGGTCGGCGTTTGGCATCGGTACGTGGACGCCCTGTACTGAGCGATCACTCTCTCCCGTAGATCGGACTCGGTTCCTACCACATTCGCGCTCTGCATTCAGCAGAACGCTAAGAACATATTACTGGTTGAGGATATCAACAGAGCCACTTATTGATATTTTTCCATCTGACTTAGCTACGCCACGGCAATGAGTGGAGTCCCACCTGTCTCTACACTCAAAAAATCGGTAGATGTGACGATACTGGCTGGGCTAGGTGGCCTCCTTATTGCGATCCATCTGTTGGCCCCTGAATCACTCCGGACAGGGTTTGTGTTCACGTACGGGGAGCCGTCGCTGGTGTCAGCATGGACGGCAGCAGCGGTCCACGACAGCTGGGCGCATCTCGTGTCGAACGTTGCGTGGTACGCTGTTGTGGTCGGTTCGATATACACACTGCTCGCCAAGCGAGGACGTCGATGCACGTTTTGGCTCGCTACCGCTAGCTGCGTTGTGGTTGTACCGCCAGTGACGAAGTTCGTTGATTACTGGGTACTCCTGCTTCAGTGGGAGGTCGTTGCGGGAATAACGACGGCAAGCGGGTTTTCTGGGGTGGTGAGTGCGTTCGGTGGAATGTTGTACGTAGTACTGCTTGGAGCAGTGACGGCGTGGTACGGGTATACGGCTGGCGTGGTCACGGCAGGGACAGTAACAGTTGCGTCACTCACCGTGCTGTCGGTCACATCCGATGTGCTGCCGGAAGTCGCAGGAATCGCCCTTGGGGTGACAAGCGTAATTCTGTTCGTAATCGGGGCGCATCACAGAGCTCTGATTCAACGGATGCGACGTGCCTGGGCCCACGATCGTGATGCGGGGGTGCTTGTGGGTGTCGGGTGGGTTATCGTGGTGGCCCTGATTGCTGTGTTGTTCCAAGTTGAACTTGATGCGAGCCGTCGCTTCGTGAACGTCGTTGCGCACGGCACAGGATTCACGACTGGAATGCTGGTGATGGTTGGAGTCATCTGTGGCAGGAGAGCACTGGCTGACCGAAACCAGGGCTCCACAGACTGTGCGGGTTGATTCGACGATGAGCACGCCACCCGAACGCTCAACACGCTTCCGGCAGACTGGTGTGTATGAGACGCGGGGTGCTGTTGGTTGTCGTCGGGGTAATGGTCGTGCTCGCTGGTTGTGCGGGTGCGGCCCCTGGTGATTCGACACCAGGAGAGTCTACACCAGAGAATAACACAGAATCTGTAGCGACGACAAACGGGACCGTCGAAGTCCACTACATCAATGTCGGGCAATCAGTGAGTACGCTCATTATTGAGCCGGATGGAGAGACGATGCTCGTTGATACCGGCCACTACAACGATGACGGCGAGTACGTCCTCGAATATCTACAACGCCACGACATTACACGGATCGACCATCTCGTCACATCACACAACGATGCTGACCACATTGGTGGGAACACAGCGATCATCGACTACTACGAGACGGAAGCTGACGGGGTCGGCGCGGTGTACGATCCCGGGATCGCCGCGAGCACACAAACGTACGGCGAGTACCTTGATGCGATCGAGGAGCACGATGTGACGCTGTACGAGACGCGAGAAGGAGACTCGCTTGCGTTCGGTGCGGTCACCGTTGATGTGTTAGGGCCACCGGAGCCGTATCTAGAGAATGAAGCGCGCAACGAGAACAGCATCGTGTTGAAGCTCACGTACGGAGAGACAAGCTTCCTGTTGTCTGGTGATGCCGAAGACGACCAGGAAGCATACCTCGTTGAGAGGTACGACGAGCAGTTACAATCCACGGTGCTGAAAGCCGGACACCACGGCTCTGCGAGCTCATCGAGTGAAGCGTTCCTTGATGCGGTACAGCCGGAAGCAGTCGTGGTGTCAAGCGCATATGATTCGCAGTACGGCCACCCGAACGATGAGGTGCTACAGCGATTGTCGGATCGGTCGATCCCGACGTATTGGACCGCAACGCACGGCGACATCGTGCTTGTGAGCGACGGGAACACAGTCTCCGTTCAAACCCAGGCGGCTGCGCCGACAGACCCCCTTGCGCTTCGTGACGGGGATACTGTCGCGCCGGGAACAAGCGGCACGGTGACTGAACGCGACCGGCTCGGCGGAGCTGGGGCCGGTGCGATTGATTCTGGGGAGAGCGATGACTCTACAGAAGCTGATGACGAGACGTCGACTGAGAACGCGACGCTCGCAGTCGCAGAAATCAACGCCGATGCAGAAGGCGATGATCGGGAGAACCTTAATGACGAGTACATCGTCTTCGAGAACACGGGAGACGACCCGCTTGATGTCTCCGGGTGGACGGTCGCTGATGACGCTGGGCACACCTACACGATCCCTGATAGCGTCACGATCGGCCCAGAAGCAACCCTAACGCTTCGAACTGGGAGCGGGACCAATACGGAAACCGAACTGTACTGGGGGTCGGGCTCTGCAATATGGAACAACAACGGCGATACAGTGATAGTCACGACCGATGATGGTGAGCGTGTCGTGGAGGAACGATACTAATGCCGACTGTTGAGCTACCCGACGGCACGTACACCGCTGTTATCGACAACGTCGAAGACGGCTACGCAACCGTGTTTTTCGAACAGGATGGCGACGAGGTTGGAAACGCCGTGATCGACGCGGCACAGTTCCCTCCAGATGCGCAGCACGCCGACGCAATCCTCACAGTAACGCTTCGTGATGGAGACATTGAGGAAGTAGTGTACGAGCCTGAAGAAACAACAGAACGATCCTCGGCAGCGCAAGATCGGTTCGATCGGCTGTCAACACGACCACCGTCTGACGACGACACCTGATTGAGATTGACCGCTCCACGGTGTGTTTGAGTTACTCTGGTGGAGTCTTTCACGATGGTTGTGACGTGTCTTGGTGGAGATACTTGATCACCATCTAGCGAGTTTGGCCGCTGTACTGTTGTGAACATCCGACTACTGTACTGTCGGTGTCGTGGGTGTACTCAACAGATTTGTAATTCATCTAATCGTCTCAGAAAGGTGGGTTTCTGAGACACACCTAATTAACACTAAGTGTATGGCTACGATTAGTACTAATTACGCATGCCCGAAACCACCGTCACGAAAACGACGTCGAGGAGTGGCGACCGCGAGATCGTGCAGTACAGAACGACTGTTCCCAAGGGACTCGCTGAGTCGTTCGACTTGGAGGGGAAGAAACTCGACTGGGAAGTCGCGTCTGGGAACAAGTTCGAACTGACGATCGTGGACGATGAGGATGAGTGAAACAGCTGTCGGCTACATCCGTCTCTCGCAAGACGGGAAGTCGCTGGAGCGCCAGCACCGTGACGTCAAGGAGTACGCTGACGCAGAAGACTTCGACCTCGTAAAGGTGTATAACGAGGGTCGACACGCCTCTGGCTTCGACGAGGACCGTGTGGAGTACCAGTCGCTACTGGAGCACGTCGGTGACGGCGACGTCGCCGCGGTCGTCGTGCCGAACCTCTCACGCCTTTCACGTGACCGGAAGGAACGTCTCCGGCTCCTCCTAGATCTCGACGCCGCCAACGTGGAGCTGCATTCGCACGAGCTCGGGCGCGCAGTTGATCTCGACGACGACTGGGAACTCGTACAACAGTCGATTAAGGCGACGACCGACGACGTCGAGAAACGAAAGGAGATCGAGCGCTCGAAGCGTGCAACGAAAGAGCGGATCGAGAACGGCTACGACCACGGTCGCCCGCCGTTCGGTCTCCAGTTCGACGATGACGGAGAGTACTGGGTCCCCGACTCCGACTTCGACGACGCACTGGAGGTCATCTCGCTTCGAGAAGACGGGCTCTCGTGGCGGGGAATCTCTAATGAGATCGGGCTAAACAAGGACACAGCACGAAGGGTTTGGGAACGACGCGAGCGATATCTGAGGGAGGTCGAAGCTACGCAGACCGGTGGTTAGCTAACCCGATATCTGAGAGGCCAGCAGTGATCTCAGCGAAGAATACTGAGCTCACCTTCACCAAGGCCATCAAGTGCTTTCCCAATCCCCCGACTCAGAGCGAGGAAGTCTGCCTCCTCGGAGCGGGGGGACACCGTATAATCAAGAGCAGTCTGGGGATTCGTCAGCCACCCTTGGAAGTCATCTGGCAGTTCACTACGGGAGAATTTTCGTGGAACATCTATCCACTCAATCTCACGAACGTGAGGGTAGCCGTACTCGTCATGGAAGTGGCCGTCCCACTCATACTCATATGAACCCTTTAGGTAACCGATTGAATCGACGGTGTTTCGGCCGAGGTAGAGAAACAGCGGAGTACCAGCCGGCCAATCACGAAAGCGGATAATCTGCTCAGCAGCGTTCTTAGCCTTGCCCTCTTTGACCCCCTCTTTTTCGTACATCGCCTTCAGATCAGTCGTCCCTAATTCACGGATGTCTGCAGTCGTGGTATTGGCATCGAGGGGCGTTCCCTCGTCGAACATAAATCCAATTGCGATCTTGCTCTTTTCTCTGCAATCATCCGCAAACTGGTATCGCCGTGAAAAACCAGCATCATCCCCACTGTCCTTCCAGTGACCGGCTGTGACCTTGGCTAGTTTCATACATGACTTCCAAGAGTTGACTTGTACTAAAGTGTTTCGAGATGATCTGGGTTGATATGGGATGATTTTGCCTCTGGTTGAAATCGCACGAAGTTCGGATCCATGGTTGTGGCTGTCGAGGCGAGCACAGTATTTGACCGCAAACCTCCGATCGCACAAGTAGCACTTAGAACGCTACGCCAATCCGAACGACTCTAGTGAACTTCTTTCTTCCCTGTCATCAGGACTATTAGGCCACGCGAAGTCTGACCAAGGGATATAGTGCAACATATCGGGTCAGGTACCCGTTAGGGTCCCACTTTATTGATGATGCGCCAGATGTTCGGCAACGAGTAACGAACATCGACACTTCTTCACATTTTTCCGACCCTGAGCGATCGCTTCGTACTCAGCCGTCTCCGACCTGAGGGTGTCGCAGCGACCGACTCGGACGACTTCTTCGGACAGCTCGATGAGACCGAGGCAGTCACCGACGATCAGACCAACTCGATCCAGCCATCGGTTGAGCAGACGGAAGCCGACGGTCTCCGGACGAGTGCGGATACTATACCTGACTCAACTACATCTACGGAGCCACGGCGGCGAACTGTTACTCTCCGATACGTCGCTCGGTGTCGGTGTAAATTCGAGTAGTACCCCATTACCACGGATAACGGGACCACCAGTAGTCTTTTGCGAGTTGGTGGGCAAGGTCGGGTATGAGTCTCACTTCGGACGACTTCGAGGAGTTCGTTTCCTCGGACCCCGATGATGACGAGACGGTCCCGCTCGGACAGGCACTCTCAGAGCTGGGACTCGATGTCGAGGTTGACTCCGTCGAAGCCGTTCGTGACGTCCGCGAACGGTTATGAGAGTACTCCTCGACACTAACGTTCTCGTCGCAGTAGTTACTCGGGATACCGATCGGTCTGATGAAGCAATCGAACTGCTTGATCAAGTCGACGACCCGCTCGTTTCGGTTCTCAGCCTCATGGAGTTGCGGAGTGTTCTGAGCAAAAAGAAACGGTTCGAACGAGATCGAATCGAGGCCATCGAGAATCGAGTTACCTCTCGCATGACCGTGACTTTCCCCGACGCCTCCGACATGATGGCGGCGAACCGCCTCCAATCGGAAACGTTGTTGTACCCGATGGACGCGATGATCCTCTCGGCGGCTGACGCTACCGACGCAACCCTCGTCTCGTTCGATACCGAACTGGTCGAGCACGGTGCGGAACTCCCCCAACAATTGGTCGACGAAGACGAATGAATCGGGGTTCGTCCTGTCCGAGACGATTTCGTTTGACGTCACGATCCGTGCGCCCCTGACCGACAGCGACACGGAAGCCCCCGCTTGCTGTCCCTGTTTCTGTATCGATCGTACTGTGTTCATAGATCAAATACAGCCAACTACTCATGCGCCAGATGTTCGGCAACGAGCAACGACCATCTGCACCTCTTCACATTTTTCCGACCCTGAGCGATCGCTTCGTACTCAGCCGTCTTCGATCTGGGAGTGGTCGCGGTGATCGACTCGGCGGCTCGAAGCTTCACGTCCGTCAGCGACGCGTCCCGGCTCCACCTCCTACGACTCGTTTGGTCGACCGCCGTTCGCTCCGCGTTCTCCGCTACGAGACCGTCGCGTTCCACACGGTCGGGAGGCGGGCGTACACCGCGGCGTTCCGCCGCAGCGCTTCGACGGTCGTGTACTCGTCGACGGCGTGGACCGTATCGGTGCCGAACCCGAACTCGACGGTCGGCACCCCGGCGCGGCGGAACGTCTTCGCGTCGCCGCCGCCGGTCGCGCTCCGCCGGTATATCCGGTCGTCGGCAGCGTCCTCGGCGGTCTGCGTCACGGCTTCGACAAGCGGGCTCTCGATCGGCTCGTGGCTCCCGACCGACCAGCTCGCGTCGGCGACGGAGACCGCCGGAAAGTCGGCGAGGCACCCGCGGATGTCGGCGAGCACGTCCGCGGTGTCGACGCCGGCGGTGAGCCGGATATCGAGGCGGGCAGTCGCCGAATCGGGAACGGTGTTCACCGCGTCGCCGCCCTCGATCGTTCCGAGGTTCACGGTCGGGTGTTCGAAGAGGTCGCGGGCCGCGTCTGCCCCGAGCGTCGGCTCGTAGAACGCGACGGACTCCTCGACGATCGGTCGCAGCGTCTTGTCGAGGGAGAGTTCGCGGGCGGAGAGCCGTGAGCGGATAAGCGAGCTCGCTTCCCAGAGCCGGTCGATCGCGTTGTCGCCAAGCGACGGGCGGGAGCCGTGCGCCGCAGTGCCCGATGCGCGGAGCGTCAGCCAGATGCTTCCGCGGTCCGCCACGGTGACGGAGTGACGCCCGCGCGAACAGGTCGTCTCGCCGATGACGCAGCCGTCGGGGGCGAGCCGGTCGAGCGCACCGCGTTCGACGAGGGTGTCGACGCCGGCGTCGCCGCCGGTCTCCTCGTCGCTCACGACTGCGAACGCGACTGACACTGGTGGGCCGCGGTCGGCTGCGGCCAGCGCCTCACCGGCCGCGAGCATCGCGGCGAGCGGTCCCTTCATGTCGGTCGCACCGCGGCCGTAGAGCCGGTCACCGTCGCGTTTGCCGAGCGGGTCGCGGTCCCACGCCTCGCGGTCGAACGGAACGGTGTCCACGTGGCCGTTGTACAGGAGGGCCCGATCGGAGTCTCCCGACAGCGTCGCGATAAGGTTCGGTTTCGCCGGATCGGTCGCGACGCGCTCGGTGTCGAAGCCGGCCGTCGAGAGTAACTCCTCGACGTACTCGATCGCCGGGCGTACGTCGCCGGGCGGATTCTGCGTGTCGATCGCCAGTAGGTCGGTCGCGATGTCGACGACGCGCTGAGTCGAGACCGACGGGACGCCGTCGGCAGAGCGAGCGGTCGCGGCTGCGTCGCCGTCGTCGGTCTCGTTGCTTGCGTCGATCGGGTCGATCGGGTCGGCCGCCTCGGTCGTGTCTGCTGTGTCATGTGTCATGGCGTGGATCGCGATCGCCGCTTGTTGGTCGATTCGGCCTTGAGTGACAGAACGGATGGCAGCCCGAAGAGGAGAAGATATCGGCCGTATCGTTCGTACTCCGCGTCAGTCGTCGCTCGGAGCCACCGCGGGGTCGTCGGTGTCGCGGCTCCGCCAAACGCCCTGCGCGTAGGCGCCGATGAACATCCCGCCGATGGCGTAGAGGATCGGCCAGTTACCGATCCCGAGGCTGGCGTAGGCGGCGCCGGGACAGATGCCCGACAACCCCCAACCGACGCCGAAGATGGAGCCGCCGATCAGGACGTTGCGGTCGAACGACTTCAGTCGACGACCGAAGGGGCGACCGGTGAGCGGCGCGGACTCGCGGAGCCTCGGAACGGTCCAGAACGCGAGTCCCGCGACGATCGAGCCGCCGAACATCACGAACAGGAGCCCGAAGTCCTCGAACGTCAGGAAGTCGATGACGACCTCCGGACGCGCCATGTGGCTGAAGCCGAGCCCGAAGCCGAAGACGAGCCCGCCGACGAGGACCAGCGGCATGAACAGGGGATGTCGGCTCACAGTCCCACCCCTAGCGCCGAGACGACGTTCGCGGTCACGATCGCGACGACGAGGAAGGTCGCCACGCCGACCAGCGAGGTACGGGAGACCGAGCCGACGCCGCAGATCCCGTGGCCCGAGGTGCATCCCTTCCCGACACGGGTGCCGATCCCGACGAGGATTCCGCCGGCGAACAGCCGCCAGGCGGACACCTCAGTGGTCCACCCGCTACCGGTGATCGACCACGGGTCGCCTTGATAGATCACCGCGTAGACCGCGGCGCCGCCGATGATCCCGACGGTGAACACAACGCGCCAGTCGCGGGACGGCCGGTACTGTGCGAACCGAGACTGTCCCGAGACGTACGAGAGGGTCGATTCGAGGAACGTGCTCGCGCCGGCCGTGATCCCCGTTCCGAGGTAGATCAGGACCGTTCCGAGCCCCACGAGGAGCCCACCGATCGCGTACCGGGAGACCCCGTTCGGGAACAGCGCATCGACGGTCTGGGGACCCAGTAGGTCGGCGAAGACGGCGTCGATCACCGCGTATCACTCCCGGTGTCGGTGTGTTCGCCGGTCCGAATGTCGGTCCGTCGCCGCTCGCGAGGTACGGTCACGGTCGGATCAGTCGTCGCTCGTGAGCGCATCTTGGCTCGCGGCGCAGTTGTTCGGCCCGAGCTCGAGGGTGAACGCCTCGTCGTCGTCGACGGCGTTCTGCCCGAGGTTCGTCGCGATGATGTCCTCGTAGTTGGCCGGACGCGGGGGCATGTCGGCGAGGACGGTCTCGACGAACTCGTCTTCGTCGGCCGAGAGCGCGTCCATCCGCTCGCGGAGTTCCCCGATCGGCGCGGTGTAGGTGCCGTCTGCCGCCGGTTCGGCGGCGTCGCTGAAGTGCGCGCCGCCGACGAGCACGTCGCCGTCGAGCGTCATCACGCGGGTCTGTAGCGAGTCGTAGAGCAGCCGCGCGGCCTCGGGCGCGCCCTCGTCGCCTTCTTCGAGGTCGGGACGGGCGACGCTCTCGATGAACAGTCCGTCGCCCGTCGCGAGCAGGCTGTCGCCGAGCAGGTAGGAGGTCATCCCGGTCGTGTGACCGGGCGTGGACACCGTCTCGACGGTCGCGTCGCCCACCGCGAACTCGTCGCCGTCCTCGACGAGCGTGACGTCGTCGGTGTAAGTGACGCCGCGGTCGGCGGCGGCGGACGGCAGCATCGCCTCGATGCCCTCGTCGGCGAGATTGCGGAGCCCGGAGATGTGGTCGGCGTGTACGTGCGTGTCGAACGCGTACGTCAGTTCGACGCCGAGCTCGTCGGCGTCGGCGAGGTAGCGCTCGGTGAACGCGCGGAGCGGGTCGACGATCGCGGCTTCCTCGCCGTCGTACAGCAGGTAGCCGAGACAGCCGCTGGAGGGGCGCTGGTACTGGAGCAGTGTCCCCGGGCCGTCGTACTCGGTCACCTCGTGGGTCTCGTAGATCGACGCCCAGCCGTTCATTCCGTCTTCGAGGTGGTCGACGTCGTAGCCGCGGTCGGCGAGCGCGCCCGCGACGTACTCGCTGGCCCCGCCCTTCGCACAGAGCACGGTGACGTGTTCGTCGTCGGGGATGCGGGCGAGGACCGCGTCGTCGATCTCCTCGTCGAGGAACTTGAAGTACGGCTCGTTGATCGACTCGACGTTCGGCCCGTCGATCCGCCACTCATCGTAGTCGCTCGACATCCGTGTGTCGAGCAGCGTCACTGACTCGCCGTCGTCGATGCGGCTTTTGAGCGTTTCCGGGGCGATCGAGTCGACATCCGAGTCCGGGGTCGGGAAGTCCATCTCGTCTGGATCCATGTACAGTAACACGTAACGGGAGGAGCAACTTAAGGGTTCGTATAGTAATTCACTATATACACAATACACTATGGCCTCAAGTTGGTTTCAGTAGTTCTCTCACGGGAATAGACGTATCAACTACGGAATTAATAATTCAGTCTTTCAAACTAACCACAAGTATCGACACACTTATACTGGTCAGTCCAGTATTGTATAGTAGCCCCAACACGGGGGAATCAATAATGAGTACGGAAACCGCAGCCGAGACGCTGGACGTGAAAGGACAGAACTGCCCGATGCCCGTGATCAAGACCAAAGGTGCGTTCGACGACCTCACCGCCGGCGAGGTACTCGAAATCGTCGCCACCGACTCCGGGAGCATGAGCGATATCGCGGGGTGGGCGGAATCGACGGACGGAGCCGAGCTCGTCGATCAGAAAGAGGCGACCGAGGGCGGAGCGGACGTGTACAAACACTACGTCCGGAAGACTGAGTGAGATGAGTACGGACACTCCGTCGTCGCCGAACGAGGACCTCGATCCCGAAGCCGTCGCCGACTTGCAGGCCCGTCTCGACGCACTCGAGACCGAGGTGTCTGACCTCCGGGCCGACGTCGACGACGACGGTCCCCAGAAAATGGTCATCATCGCCACGAAGGGGACCCTCGATATGGCGTACCCGCCGCTCATCCTCGGGAGCACTGCCGCCGCCTTCGGCTACGACGTCACCATCTTCCACACGTTCTGGGGCCTCGAAATCCTCCACGAGGAGAACTCGAAGGACCTCCAGCTCAGCTCCGTGGGGAACCCGAACATGCCGGTCCCGAACGTAATCGGCGCGCTCCCCGGTATGGACCGGATGACCTCGCGCATGATGCGCAACCGGATCGACGACAACGACGTCGCGTCCGTGGAAGAACTCATCGAGACGTCGCTCGCGAGCGGCGTCGAACTGCAGGCGTGTCAGATGACGATCGACCTGCTCGGCTACGACGAAGACGACTTCTACGACGGCGTCACGACCGGCGTCGGCGCAGCCTCCGCGTTCCAGGACATGGTCGACGCGGACATTCAGCTGCTCGTCTGACGGCGACTCCGACTCTTCTCTCGCTCGTCGGCTCCGCTGACATATTTATACTCCGACGTTTTCTAGCCCTGTAGCGACCGGTACAGGCACAGCGGTGATCGATCGCGGGAGTATGTATATCGATACGGTGGTGTGATTATTTATAAGTGATCGAGCAGTGTTGCTGTCGGCTGTTTATACATGATCGACTCTGTGGTGAACACTTCCAAAGCCCCAGCCGCTAAGGGCGGCGCACGCTCGCTGTGCTCCTCGCTCAGTCGCTCTCGCTCCTTCGCTGCGGTGCTTGTGTCGCCTGCGCCGCCCTTAGCGGCTGCCCCTTTGAGTCCCACCCCGCCCCGCACCGCAACCGCGCCTCACACCTCCCCAGCCTCGTCGGTCGTCCTCCGCGTTGCTCCGGACGACCGACTCCCTCGCGCCGTCGGTGAGCGGCCCAGCGGGCCGCTCACCGGGGCGCGCCACCGCACCGTCCTTTATAAGTGATCGTCGCTGTCGCTCATGTGCTTTTAAATATGCTCTTGCCACCGACGATCTGCAACACCCACTCCCGTAATCGATCAAAAAGTCGTCCTCATTGACGGCGTCTACTCGATCTCTACCGACTCGGTTCCGGCAGCGCTCTCGGATAACGCGTCGATGACTCGCATGGTCGCGATCGCCTCCGTCCCGTCGGTCAACGGACTGTCGCCGTCGGCGATCGCGTCGGCGAAGTGCGCTACCTGCAGCCGGTACTGATCGACCGGATCGAACGTCTCCACCCCGCGCCGGCCGTCGATCTCGTAGGTCAGCTTCACGGGCTCGTCGTCGGGGGCATCGAACGCCTGCTCGACCGCGATCCAGCCGTTAGTGGCGTCAATCCGGTAGCGCTGGACCAGCTGCGTGTCGAAGCCGGAGGCGACTCGGGCCGATCGGCCGTCCTCGTACTCCAGCACGCCCGCGAGCTCCGTGTCGACGCCGGCGTCGCGGGTGTCGTGTGTGTGCGCGTAGGCCCGGTCCGGCTCGCCGAGGACGGCCCTGACGAGCGAGACCGGGTAACACCCCACGTCCATCAGCGACCCGCCGGCGAGGTCGGGGTCCAGCCGCACGTCGTTCGGTCGGCCGTACAGCGGGAACCGGAACGTCGCGGTCACCGTGCGCACGTCGGCCAACTCGCGCTCGACGAGTTCAAGGACGCGTTCGGTGCGCGGGTGGTACCGATACATAAATCCCTCCATCAGGGTGACGCCTCGGTCCTCGCAGTGATCGGCCACCTCGCGCGCCTCCGCGGCGTCGACCGCCAGCGGCTTCTCGCAGAGCACGTGGAGGCCCGCGTCGGCCGCCCGTTTCGTCCACTCGGCGTGGAGCCCGTTCGGGAGCGGGACGTACACCGCGTCGATCCCGTCATCTTCGAGCAGCGCCTCGTACGTGCCGTAGCTCCGCGGGATCGCGTGATTCTCGGCGAACCGCTCCGCGCGGTCACCGTCCCGAGACGCGACCGCACCGAGCGCGTGATCGCCGGCCGCGATCGCCGGGACAACCGCTTTTCGCGCGATGTCCGCCGTCCCGAGAATACCGAACGTGAGCTGGTCGTCTTGTGTTGCCATGTCCCAGCCGACGCTCCGGGCGATCAAAAAGTCGGGTGGTTCGACTGCAGTACTCGACCGGTCGGGATAGGCGATACGGAGAGCGCCGACGATTTCACGAGTCGTCGGCGATCTCCGCGCGCTCCCGGCCGATCGCCTTCGAGATCGCGAGCACGTAGCCGAGCCCGTACTGGATCTCCGGATCGCGGACGCCTCGTGCGAGCCCGAGCGCCCCTACCGGCTCCGGGTCGCTCCGGTGGGCGGCACCGACCCCTCCCAACAGTGCCTTCAGTCCGTCGCGGGCGTCGTCGTCCGCGGCGGTATCGGCTACTTCGCCGAGCGCGGAGCCCGTTCCGGCCAGCGAGCGGACCATCTCGTCGTCGAGCGCGGCGGTCGCGAGCGACCCCACTTCCGCGAGTTCCGCCAGTTCGTCCAGCGTGCCGCTCCGCTGGAGCGTGATCAGCGTCTCCATCGCCTCCTGGAGCTCCGCGCCGTTCCCGCCGACGGTCTCCGCGAGCGCCACGGTCTCGTCGGTCGCGAGGCCGTCCGCCGACTCCGCGAGCGTCGAGGCCGTACCCGCCAGTTCGACGACCATCTCGTCGGTGAGCGCGCCCTCGCCGAGCGCGACCACGTCGAGGAACTCGTTGACCGCGTCGAGTCGGTCGACGAACGTCGCGACCGCCTCGGGGTTCTCGGCGATGACCGATTCGAGGTCGTCGCGGTCGAGGTCGTCGCGATCGAAGTCGTCGCTGTCGAGCGCCTCTTCGCCCGAACTTCCCTCGTCTCCAGCTTCCGTGCTCTCGTCCGTCATCTCAGAGCAACCCCCGTGCGGTGAGCCAGTACGATTCGTTGTACGCCAGCTTCGACCAGTGGAGCTTCTCCGAGGGCGGCGCGGGCGACGGCGGATTCTCGTAGTCGAACTCGACGAACGACGCCGCGTCCATCCCGGTTTCGATGAAACACAGTGTCTTCCCGTCGTACGCCGCGGTCGCGGGTCGACCGCGGATCTCGCTCTCGAGGCGCTGTGCCACGACGCCCGCCTGGTAGTGGGCGACGCTGCCCGCCTTCGGCACGCCGGTCGTCGCGGCGTCCCCGAGCGCGTACACGTCCTCGGCCTGCTCGGCCTCCAAGGTGTGTTTATCGACGTCGACCCAGCCGCGGTCGCCAAGCCCCGCCTCGTCGACCACGTCGACGCCGCGGTGCGGCGGGATCGCGGCGAGGAGGTCGTAGTCGATCTCCGTCCCCTCCATCGAGGTGATCGTCTTCGCGTCGGGGTCGACCGACTCGGCGTTGAAGAACGTCTCCGTGTTGATGTCTCGCTCCGCCATGATGGGCTCGGCCCACTCGCCGATGTGAGGGTTGCCGTGGACGCGATTGATCGGGTAGGTGTACGTGATCTCGATATCGTCGCGCAGCCCGCGCTGACGGAACCAGTCGTCCGCCATGAAGACGAACTCCAGCGGCGCCGCCGGACACATGTGCGGCGTGCCGATGACGCTTAACACGAGATGGCCCTCGGTCATGGAGAGCAGTTCGTCTCTGAGGGCCAGCGAGCCGGACTCCGAGTAGTAGTCGTGGCCGCCCGCTTCGAGTCCCGGAATCTCGTCGTCGGCGAGCGTCGAGCCCGTCGCGACGACGAGGTGGTCGTAGTCGAGCGGGCCGGCCCCGTCGCGGAGCGCGAGTTCCTTGGCGTCCGTGTCGATCTCGGTCACCCGGTCGATCGCGAGGTCGATCCGATCGTCGACGAGGTCGCGAAGCTTGCGGCGTCCGTCGTCGGGCTCGCGCTGACCGAACGGGACGTACAGCCACACGGGCTTGTACACGTGGTCCGGACCGTCGTTTATCAGGGTGACTTCGACGTCACCGGCGTCGATCTCCGGGGCGAGCCGCTCGGCGAGGTTGTTCGCGAGTACCGTCCCGCCCGTGCCACCGCCGAGGATAGCGATTCGGTCGGGCATCTCACGCGACCTCCACGTAGAAGCTGTAGTCGTCGCCCGATTCGTCGACCGCGAGCAGCTCGTTGCCGGTCTCGTCGACCCATTCGGAGACGTCGGTCAGCGACTGATCGTTGTCGCTTAAGAGCAGAATTACGTCGCCAGGGCTCGCGGACCGGACGCGCCCGATGAGGTCCATCAGCGGTCCGGGGCAGGCGGCTCCGCGGGCGTCGACGGTGTCGGTGGGTTCGATGTCGATGGTGGACATGAGTTACAAGTACCCGTTAGCGCTCTACGGGTTTAATATTGTGTATTGATTCCAACACAGTAACATTCTGTACGAGGATATTTATTCGCTATCTCATCGCAGATTCGCCAAAACGTCGGCGACAGCGCTGACGAAGACTCCGGCGCTGACTGCAGGCTACGATTCCGGCTCCGGCGGCGTCGGATCGACGAGAGGGGAATCCTCGTTCGTACACCCGGGACGACCGCAAACGCCGGCGTCCGCGCCGGCCTTCGAGACGCCCGCATCCATGGACTCGATGTTCCACTCGACGTCGTGACCGGTCGTCGACTCGTGGTCGTCGACGGCGGTTCGCGCGTCGCGGAGCCTGTCGTGAGTCGTCGCGAACGAACAGTCGCTACACCGAACCGTAACGCGTGTTTCATTCATAGATGTATATTGTGTTACTCCGGCATAACTGGTGCGATGGGTAGCGACCTCGACGAGCGACGCCGACAGGAAAAACGGCAGAAGGCCGGATCGAGGCCGGACGGATATCCTACGCCGGCTCGTCGCCCTCGGGTTCGGTCCGCCAGCCGCCCTTCAGCGTGATGAACCAGACCGTAAGGCCGGCGAGAACCAAGACGATGCCCATGTAGGGAATAATCGGGAGTTCGATCCCCACGAAGTCCAACACCGTGCGGAGCTCGTAGATGATCACGCCGAAAATCGCGAGCGTCACTAAGAGCCCGCCGCGACTCACGTCGACGGTCATCGAACCACCTCGACGAGCGAGGCGGACGCGTCGCCGACCGCGCCGAACACCGAGGCCGCGGTGTTCGCAAGCGCATCGAGCGTGGGTGCAAGCCACACCGGATACGTGCCGACGCCCGGTCCGAGGAGCCCGCCGCGGCTGATGATCGCCGCGATCGGGAGCGCGTACGCGAGCACGACGAGCGTGAGCGCGATGCCGAACCACAGACGGAGGTTGTCGAGCACGCGCGGCGAGTCGTCCGGTCCGGACAGCGCCGGCGGTATCGTCTCAGCGAGCCCAGAGACCTTCGGATTCCCCATCGTGAGCACGAGGTTTCCGATGAACAGGATCGTCGAGACGAAAAGCAGCGTCCCGCCGATCGCGACCTGGATGTTGAGCTCCTCGTACCCGCCGAACATCGTCGCGTACTCGAACCCGGAGTACGTGGGTTCAGCGGTTCGGCGCGGAACGCCCATGATCCCCTGTGCGTGCATTGCGTTCGACATCAACGCCATGCCGACGAACCAGACGACGACCTGGACCAGTCCGATGGTGCGGCTGTAGATCGGCTTGTTGCTGATCTGCGGCCAGATCCAGTAGGTGGCCGCCATGAAGGTGAGCGCGACGGCGGTCCCCACGGTGAGGTGGAAGTGACCCGGGACCCAGATCGTGTTGTGGATCATGTAGTTGATGTTCATTCCGGCGTTCACCATCCCGGAGAAGCCGCCGGCCGCGAACATCAGCCCCGCGAGCATCATCCCGGTGAACTCGGGCTTCCGCCACGGGAGTGCAGTGAGCCATCCGAGCAGCCCGGTGCCGCCGCGCTGGCGGGCGCCGTACTCGACGCTCGCGACGACCGTGAACGCGGTGAGCAGGCTCGGCAACAGGAGGAACATCGTGTTCGTCATCGAGATGAATTTGAACCCCTCCGCGATCCCCGGATCGAGGTACTGGTGGTGAATCCCGACCGGAGTCGAAAGCAGGAGGAACAGCACGAACACGACGCGTGCGAGCGGGTCGCTGAACAGCCGCCCACCGGCGATCTTCGGCAGAACGGTGTACCACAGCAGGTACGCCGGCATCAGCCAGAAGTACACGACCGGGTGGCCGAAGAACCAGAACAGCGTCCGGGTCAGCGTCGGGTTCACCTGATCGATCAGCCCGAGCGACCACGGCAGCAGGAAGATGAGCACCGAGGCCGCCACGGCGGAGGACGCGATGTACCACATCGCCATCGTCGTCAACACCATGAACGTCTGTAGCGGAATCCGCTCGTCCGGGTTCTCGCGCTTCCACGCGAGCCACGTCCGGAAGAAGTCGGCGCCGGCGATCCACGACCCGACGATGAACACGGCGAGTCCCGCGTAGAACATCGGGTGCGCCTGCAGCGGCGCGTAGAACGTGAACAGCACGTCCGCGCTCATATCGATCGAGTCGACGAAGCCGGCGAGGATCGCCACGCCGGTCATCGTCATCCCGACGGCCATGATCGCGTACCACGTCCACGTGATCTTGGTGTTGAGAAGCGGTCGATCGAGACTCCGCACGACCGCCCACGTGAACAGTCCGACGAGGAAGAACGTCGTGAAGCTGATCGCGAGGAACACCCCGTGTGCGGTCAACACCGTGTAGTAGTCGGTCGACGGGATGATCCGTGCCACGTCGGTCCGGTGGAGCGTCTGGATGATCCCGAGAATCGCCCCGATCACCAGCGCGAGGAACGAACTGAGCAAGGCGGCGCGAACGATACGCGCCTCTTCCGGGAACTTGTCGGCGAACGTCCGCTCGGCCTCGATGGCCTCGCTCATTCGCCGTCACCTCCGCTCTGCTGCGCCTCGTACTCGGCTTGGCTCACCACGTGGACTTTCCCTTCCATCACGTGGTGGCCGGCGCCGCAGTACTCATTACAGATGAGACCGTACTCTTCCGGTCCGTCGGTCTCGACGGTGATCTCAGAGACTTCGCCGGGAACGACCATCGTGTTGGCGTTCGTCCCGGCGACCTCGAAGCCGTGAATCACATCCCGGGACGTGATGTAAAACGTCACCCTACTGTTTTCCGGAACGACGATCGGGTCCGGATTGAACCCGAACTGGTAGGCGACGACGTACGCTTCGTACTCGTTCTCGCCGACCTGTTCGACGCGGGGCTCCGAGAACCGCTCGTCCTCGTCGAGCCCGCCGGCGTCGATCGCCGGCTCGGTGTCGCTCACCATCGCGACGCCGGGACCGACGGCGCCGTACGTGACGGAGCCGATAAGCAGCAGTATCAGGAGCAGCGATACCGCCAGCCAGAGCTTCTCGTATGCGTGTATGTGCATGTAATAATCACCCCACAACGATCAGATCTCGACCGAGGAACTCGATGTAGTAGATGTACACCCACGAAAGCACCAGGATAACGAAGTATATCCCGATGAGCGTGAGGGTTCCGATCGGATCGAACTCCTCAGTATCACCGCCCACGTCATCTGTGGGCGCGTGAGCGGTATCGTTCCGGCCCATGGGTCCCGTTATTGAGTAGGAAGTATATAACGTCTATCCGTTCCCGCTCCCTGAAAACACGGGTGTTATATATGTTGGTGCTACCCTACGTTACGGCATGAACTTCTCCATCCAACAGGCTCTGCTCCTCGTGCTCGGCGCGCTTGTTCCCCCTGTAGTGTTCATCGCGGACCGGTCGGAGATATTCGTCGCGATCACGCTGGTGAACGTGCTGCTCATCTGGGTGAGCCTCCGAGTCGCCACCGGCGGAAGCCTGCCCGGAATCAGCGGTGACGACGACACAGCGGCGGACCCTGAACAGGCGTAGTCGTCCGAAACTGAGGTCGTCGTCGACCAGATCGCGCCGAGTCCCGCTCGGCGCGCCCGAGCCGCGGACCGCCCTCGCGGCACCCCGGAAGCGAACACACATGCCATCCTGTACACTCTGTGACCTGCCGACCGGGGACGATCCCCACACGGCTCCCGATGTCGACGGAGAGTTCTGCTGTCAGGGCTGTCTCGCCGTCTCGCGCTCTCTCGGCGACGATGATGGGCTCGACGGTCTCGACGACGTCGAGGAGCGGCGACCGGACGCGGAGCCGGACGACGAGTTCGACGGCGAGACGACGTTCCTCCACGTCGACGGGATGCACTGTGCGACTTGTGAGTCCTTCTTAGAGATGACCGCGGGCGAACAGCCCGGCGTCGCGGCGGCGGAGGCGAGCTACGCCACCGACACGATCCGGGTCGACTACGATCCCGATACCGTCGGCGCCGACGAGCTCCCCGAGCGCCTTTCGGTCGCCGGCTACTCGGCGAGCGACCGGGCCGACCCGGAGTCGGGAGACGACGACGCGGTCGTCAGGTTCCTGATCGGCGGCGGCTTCTTCGGCATGATGGCGATGCTGTGGTACGTCGTCTTCCTGTACCCCACCTACTTCGGCTACGAGCCCTTCCTCGACCTGGGCGGTGTCTCGGGGTTGTACCTGTTCACGCAGGTGTGGGTGTTCGCCTCTATCGTCTTGTTTTATACGGGCTACCCGATCTTGCGAGGCGCCTACGTGAGCCTCCGCGCACGACAGCCGAACATGGATCTCCTCGTGTCGCTCGCGGCGGTGAGCTCGTACGCGTACAGCACCCTCGCGATGTTCCTCGGCCGGACCGATCTCTACTTCGACGTGACCATCGCCGTTATCTTGGTGGTGACCGCCGGCAACCACTACGAGTCGCTGATCAAGCGGCGCGCGACAGGCGCCCTCTCGGAGCTGACGACCGCGACGGACCGCGAGGTCCGGACCGAAGCCGGCAAAACGATCGCGATGGATGCGGTCGACCCCGGCGAGCGCCTGCTCGTGCGCCCCGGCGAGCGCGTCCCGTTCGACGGGACCGTCGTCGAGGGGAGCGCTGCGGTCGACGAGGCATTGGTCACCGGCGAGTCGCTTCCGGCGACGAAACGCGAGGGCGATGCGGTCCGGGGCGGCACCGTCGTCACCGACGCCCCGGTGGTCGTCGAGGTCGGCGAGGACGCGAAGAGCACGCTCGACACGCTCGTGCGGCTGCTGTGGGAGATCCAGAGCTCGCGGTCGGGGATCCAGCGGCTCGTCGACAAACTGGCGACGGTGTTCGTCCCGCTCGTCGTCGTCGTCGCGGTCCTCGCCGCCGGCGCGACCCTCGCGCTCGGTGCCCCGCCGACCGAGGCGGCGCTGCTCGGACTCACGGTGCTCATCGTCTCGTGTCCGTGCGCGCTCGGGCTCGCGACTCCGCTCGCGGTCGCCGCCGGGATCCGCGACGCGGCCCGGCGCGGGATCGTGATCGTCTCTGACGTCGTCTTCGAGGAAGCGGCCGCCATCGACACGGTTGTGCTCGACAAGACCGGGACCCTCACCGACGGCGAGATGCGACTCCTCGACACCGAGACCGACGGGACGGACCCGGAGGCCGTTCGGACGCGCGCCGCGGCGCTGGAGCGCGCCTCGGTCCACCCGATTGCGGAGGCCATCGTCGCGGGAGTACGCGGAGACGAGACGGAACGCGACGGGGTCGCCGCCGGCTCGCCTGCAGCGACCGACGGCGGCGTGGCGGCTGACGGCACCGCGGCGGCCGCGCCTGACCCGTCGCCGGCCGCCGCGGACGTGACGGTCTCGGACAAGGGCGTCTCCGGCCGGATCGAGGGCGACGAGGTCGTCGTCGGTCACCGATCGCTGTTCGCCGGCGACGCGTGGACCGTGCCGGAGTCGCTCGACGCAGCCGGCGGTGAGGCCCGCGAGGCGGGTCTCGTCCCCACGTACGTCGGCTGGGACGGGGCCGTTCGGGGCGTACTCGTCGTCGGCGACGAGGTTCGCGACGGGTGGGAGGCGGTCGTCGAGGACCTGGCTGCGGACGGACGCCGGGTCGTCGTCCTCACCGGTGACTCCCCGGCCGCGGCCCGGCAGTTCGAGGAGCACCCCGCGATCGACGAGGCGTTCGCGGAGGTCCCGCCGGAGGCGAAAGCCGAGACGGTCCGCCGTCTGACCGCGACCGAGAGCGTCGCGATGGTCGGCGACGGGAGCAACGACGCGCCCGCGCTCGCGGTGGCCGACATCGGCATCTCGGTCGCGAGCGGGACCGATCTGGCCGCCGACGCCGCCGACGCCGTCCTGCTGGAAGACCGTCTCTCGGCGATCCCCGAGCTGTTCGCGGTCACCCGCGGGACGAACCGCCGGCTCAAACAGAACCTCGGGTGGGCGCTCGTCTACAACGCGGTCGCAATCCCGATGGCCGTCTCCGGGGTTCTCAACCCCCTCTTTGCCGCCGTCGCGATGGCGACGAGCAGCCTCCTCGTGGTGTCGAACTCCGCGCGAGCAGTTTATAAAGGCGAGTAGTGGACGAGGGAGGGACTCGACTCCGCCGGCCCGTTACACTGTCGCGCTGACGTACGGTCTGACCGCGCGCACGATGGCGTCCACGTCGTACTCGTTTTCCGTCTTGTCGAAGACGACCTCGCCGTCGGCGCGGACGACGAACACGCCGTCGTCGCCGGTCACTAACGCGACCTCGTCGATCCCCTCGCCGAACTGTTTGAGGATCGCTTCCGAAACGTCCTGTGCGCGATTCAACATGCCGCACGGGACGCAGTACTCGATCTCAACGCGTGTCATACGGATGTGGCTTCGCGTCGAACGGACTTAAAAACACACCGCGAACCCGTCGAATCCAATCGCTGACTCGGCTCTCTTCGAGCCGCGCTCGCTAGTCGACAGTGCTGACCTCGAACCGCGCGCCGCCCTCGTCCCCCTCGCCGATCTGCAGCGCCCACCCGTGTGCCTCGACGACTCGGTCCACGATCGCGAGCCCGAGTCCCGTCCCGTCGCGCGAGGACGTGAACCCGGTCTCACACACGCGGTCAAGCTTCGCTTGGGGGATGCCGTCGCCGTCGTCCTCGACGTAGAAGCCGTCTCCCTCTTCGAGGGCCCCCACTCGGACCGTCACGTCGTTGCCGCCGTGTTCCACGCTGTTCCGAAAGAGGTTCTCGAAGACGTGCAAGAGACGGTCGCGGTCGGCCTGAAGCGTCGTCGATCCCTCCACGTGGTACGTCGCGTCCGCCGTGTCCACGCGCGACCAGCACTCGCGCGCGCATTCGGCGGTGTCGACGTCGGCGATCTCGTCGACGCTTTGTCCCTCGCGGGCGAGCGTGAGCGTCTCCTCGATGATACTCTCCATCCGATCGAGGGCGGGGTCGACCGCCTCGAGGTGTTCGTCTTCGGGATACGCTTGCCTCGCAAGGCCGACGCGGCCGCGAACGATGGCGAGCGGATTCCGGAGGTCGTGTGACACGACGCTCGCGAACTCCTCGAGCCGGTCGCGCTCGCGGCGGAGCTCGGCCTGCCGTACCCGACCCCGCTCTGCCGTGACCTCTCGTTCGATGGCTTTCGCCTCAAACAGCCCGACGAGCAGTCCGATCCCGGCGCCAAAGCTGATCGCCCAGCGGGCCCAGCCGACCACCTGAAACGCGCCCTCCGTCGGCAGCGTCAGCATGAACCCGAGGTTAATAAGGAAAAACCCAGTGGCTCCCGCGATCCACCAGCGATTGAGCCGCTGGAATCGGTCCACCGAGAGACCGGACCCGGGGATCCAGTAGATGGCGTACCCGACGCCGAGCAGGACCAGCATCGAGGAGAGGACCCCGACCCAGTAGCCGTCGGGGGTGGCAGCCATCCCGAGCGAGGCCGTCGCGGCTTCCGCGACGACCGAGAGGAGGAGCGCGACGCTGAGCCCCCACACGGGCCACAGCGAGCGAACGGCTGTGGCCTGTGGAAACATCATTTAATGATCGTCCGGTTTTCGCAACGGTATATAAATCCTACACATCTCATTCGACTCTCTGTGAGGACCCGTCTCGTCACCGCCCGCGTCAGACCACGAGCGCGTCGAACACGACGGCGAACAACAGGAGTCCGAGATAGGCGTTCGACGCGTGGAACGCGCGGAACGCCGCGGCCTCGGTCTGCTCGTAGTGGAGCCGAACGACCGTCCAGAGGAACACGGCGCCGACGGCGACGCCAACGACGGCGTAGAGTACGCCGAGCGGCTCGGCGACCGCGGCGAGCGCGACCGCCGCGACGAGCGTCGCGCCGAGGTACCAGACGATGTGCCGGCGCGTCGTCGTCTCCCCGCGAACCACGGGCATCATCGGGAAGCCGCCGCGCTCGTAGTCGTCCTTATAAGCCAACGCGAGGTTGTAGAAGTGCGCGGGCGTCCACAGGAAGATGACTAAGGCGAGCAACAGCCCGCCGCCGCCGACCTCGCCGGTCACCGCGGCCCAGCCGATGAGGGCCGGGAGCGCGCCGGCGGCCCCGCCGATCACGGTGTTTTGCACCGTGTTCGGCTTCAGGATGAGGGTGTACACGACGCTGTAGAACACGATCGCGACCAGTCCGAGCGCTGCCGTGAGGGGATTGACGCTCCAGAACAACCCGAGCGAGACGAGCGTGAGGAGCCCGCCGAACGCGAGCGCGTTCGGAACCGGCACGAGATCGGTCGCCAGCGGGCGGTCGTTCGTGCGCTGCATTCGCTTGTCCACGTCGCGTTCGAGCACGTGGTTGAACGTGCCGGAGGCGCCGATGGAGAGCGCGCCGCCGACGAGGGTCGCGGTCACGACGCGCGGGGTGAACCCCGATCCGCCGGCCAGCGCCATCGCGGCGGCGGCGACCAGACAGAGCAGCCACATCAACCGCGGCTTCATCAGCCGGAAGTACGCCGCCGCGGTTGCCCGCAGCCGGGGAACCGTCCCGGTCGGCACGTTCGGCTCGGGTGCCTCATCGACCGGTGGGAGGTGGTCGGTGCCCGCCTGGAAATCGACCGGGGCGTCGTCCGGATCGCCGGTCTCGGCCTCCAGCCACCACGCGAGCCCGGCGAGGACGGCCGCGAAGATGCCCACGCCGAGGAGGAGGTGAAGGGAGCCGAGCGCGGCCGGGAGCCCGCCGACCGCGACGAGCGCGCCCACGCCGGCCTGCGCCGGGTACACGATCAGGGCGAGGGTGAGCGCGGTCCGGATCCGCCGGCTCGCACCCTCTCGCCATGCGAGGGCGGCAGACAAGGCCACGAGGCCCCCCACGACGACCGCGAGCAGCCGGTGGCCGAGGGCTATCCACCCGGCGGTCTCGGCTGGGAGGGCGGTCCCGTCGCCGCAGGCCGGCCAGCCCGTGCAGGCCGCGGCCGCCTCCGTGAGCGAGGTCGTCGCGCCGACGACGATGAGCAGGTACACGCCCATCGCCGCCGCCGCGAGGATCGCGGGGAATCGGTCAGATGTCGTCACTTAGAAGATTTTAGGAACCGATCCATATAGGTTCCGCGCTTCGCTGCATCAGTCGTTTCGTCGTCGGCAGTTCGACCGCTACCCTCGTTCTCCGCGGGCGAGGTCGCCGTCGTGGTCGGGGATCCGCCGTTCCAGGATCCGGTCGACGATGTCGCCGCTGGAGAGCAGTTCGTCCTCGTACCGGGGATCGCGGGCCGAGGCGCGCTCGACTCGACAGTCGATACCCCGCTCCGCGAGCGCGTCGGCGATGTCGGCCTCGTCGTGATGCTGGTCGAACCCCAACACGATCACGTCGGGGTCGAGTCGCTCGATTGGGACGAACACGTCCTCCGAGTGGCCGAGGTGCGCCTCGTCGACCGCGTCGAGCGCGGCGACCATGTCGCGACGTTGCTCGGCACAGAGAATCGGCGCCGGCTTGTGCGTGACGTTGGTGCGGCGGGCGACGATGGCGTGGAGCTCGTCGCCGTAGGTCGACGCGTCCTCGAGGTAGTGGACGTGGCCGGGGTGAAGCAGGTCGAAGGTCCCCTGCGCGACGACCCGTGTCATCGGAGCCACGAGAGGAAGCCGCCGTTGTTGCGTCGTTCCTCGCCGATCTCGCGGTCGATGTCCTCTTGCGTGAAATCGAAGAAGTGCTCGTCGGGGACTTCCACGTCGAGCACGTCGAGGGTCGTTTGCCGTCCCTCGTTGTCGAACGCCTTCCAGTCGCCCCACCCGTAGGGGGCGCCGACGATGATGTGGACCCGTCCCTGTCCGAACGTTGCGAGGTCGGCGTCGCTCGGCCGGAGCGCGCCGTTCGGGTGAGAGTGAACCGAGCCGACCGCCCGCATGTCGTTCGGCTTCATGTGCGTGCGGACGCTGGCGCTCGTCGGGCTCGACTCGGTGCCAGGAATGACGAGCACGTCGGTGATAACCTGTCCCTCTCGGTCGAGGTCGAGTTTCCGGGCGTCGTCCGCGCGGAGGAACCCCATGTACTCGTTGGGGTGGCTCTCCTCGCTCGCCTCGAGGACGAACTCCATGGTCTCCCGGGCGATCCCGAGGAGTTCGTCCGAGCGGAACAGTCGCATACGAGAGGGGAAGAACCGTCGCCCCATATGGATTCCGGACCGCGGGGACGTCGCTGTCATCTCCCGGCCGAGACCACAGCCAGACCCGTCTTCAGGGACGGCGGAGACGCGAGAGAACAGGCTTAACACCGCTCGTTCCCGATGAACGTCCATGAGCGAGAACACCGCCGGGGATTCCGGCACGCGGGGCGATTCGAGCCCCGAACCCGACGCCGACGCGGCAGAGGGGACGGCCGACGACCGGCCGACTATCTACGATCTGGCACCGGACTGCACCCTCGAGGATGCCGAGGTCAACGCGCTGTACCACGCCGAGGTCAACGGCGTCGTCGACTACGGGATCTTCGTCGACGTCTCGGACGCCCTCTCGGGGCTCGTCCACGAGTCGAACCTCGACGGCACCTACGCCGTCGGCGACCGGCTCGTCGTCCAGCTGACCGAGGTGAAGGAGAACGGCGACGTGGCGTTCGACGACGCCGACCTCGACGACTACCGCACGGAGACCGTCGCTCACGAACCGACCGTCTCCCGCGTCCGCGGACTCGCGCCCGGCGACGAGGTAACCGTCGAGGGCGAGGTCGTGCAGGCGAAACAGACCGGCGGCCCGACGATCTTCGCCGTTGCCGACGCCTCCGGTGTCGTCTCCTGTGCCGCCTTCGAGGAGGCCGGGGTCCGCGCGTACCCGGAGATAGCCGTCGGCGATATGGTCCACGTCAGCGGGACGATCGAGACCCGCGAGAACGCTCTCCAGCTTGAGGTCGATTCGCTGAAGCGACTCCCCGAAGAGCGAGCGGCCGAGGCCCGCGAGCGCTTCGAGGCGGCGCTCGACGAGCGCGCCGAGCCCGCCGACGTCGACCCGCTCGTCGAGTGGGAGGCGTTCGAGCCAATCCACGACGATCTCCGGGAGCTCGCCCGACTCCTCCGTCGCACCGTCCTCGCCGGGCGTCCGATCCGCGTCCGACATCACGCCGACGGCGACGGGATGTGCGCCGCAATCCCAGTCCAACTCGCCTTGGAGAGCTTCGTCCGCGACGTGCACGAGGACCCCGATGCGGCCCGACACCTGTTCAAGCGGCTCCCGAGCAAGGCCCCGTACTACGAGATGGAGGATGTCACGCGCGACCTGAACTTCGCCTTAGAGGGGCGCGCCCGCCACGGCCAGAAGCTCCCCTTCCTCCTGATGCTCGACAACGGCTCGACCGAGGAGGACGTCCCCGCCTACGAGAACCTGGCGCACTACGACATCCCCATCGCGGCCGTCGATCATCACCACCCCGATCCAGAGGCGGTCGAGCCCCTGCTCGACGCCCACGTGAACCCGTACCTCCACGGCGAGGACTACCGGGTCACGACCGGCATGATGTGCGTCGAGCTCGCTCGGCTGATCGATCCGTCGATCACCGAGGAGCTGGAGCACGTCCCCGCCGTCGCCGGGCTCTCCGACCGCTCGAAGGCGGAGGCGATGGACGACTACATCGATCTCGCGGCGGAGGCCGGCTACGGCGAGTCCGACCTCCTCGACATCGGCGAGGCGCTCGACTACGCCGCCCACTGGCTGCGCTACTCCGAGGGGAAGACGCTCGTCAACGACGCCCTCAACGTGGGGTGTGAGGACGAGGCCCGCCACGAGGAGCTCGTCGAGTTCCTCTCGGAACGGGCTGACCGCGACGTGCAGCGCCAGCTCGACGCCGTCGACGACCACGTGGAACACGAGCGGCTCGCCTCCGGCGC
Source organism: Halorubrum shenae (assembly GCF_051194165.1). Lineage (NCBI taxonomy): Archaea > Methanobacteriati > Methanobacteriota > Halobacteria > Halobacteriales > Haloferacaceae > Halorubrum > Halorubrum shenae. The sequence continues at coordinate 75,657 of NZ_JBLZNI010000012.1, forward strand.
GCACCTCTACCGTATCGACCTCGACGAGTACGCCCATCGGTTCACCTACCCCGCGCCCGGGAAGACGACCGGCGAACTCCACGACACCCGCGTCAAGGAGACCGGCGACCCCGTCATCACCATCGGGTACGGTCCCGACTTCTGTGTGCTCCGGTCCGACGGCGTCCGGCTCGATATCCCGAACATGGTGACCGAGCTGAACGAGGAGCTTCCCGAAGCTGGCGTCTCCGGCGGCGGCCACCTCGTCGTCGGCTCGATCAAGTTCGTGAAGGGGCGTCGGAGCGCCGTCATCGAGACGCTCGTCGAGAAGATGGCCGGGGCTGAGATCGACGAAGCGCTCTCGTCGACGGCCGTGATCGACGACTGACGCGGCCTCAGGCGGTCGTTCGGACGCCGAGTGGTCTCACACGAACGTCACTTCCCTGCGAGCGACGACGCCAGCGCCGGCGACGGCGGTCGCCAGCCCCCCGAGTAGCCCCATCGGCAGGTGGACGCCGCCGCCGCGCCAGTCCGCCGCGTACGCGCGGGCGTAGAAGTCCGCGACCGATTGCTGTTCGACGGCGAGCAACACCTCTCTGTTCTCCGTCGCCGCACCCTCGTTCCAGTTGAGGCTCCCGACGACGGCGGTGTCGTCGATAACGAGTCCCTTCGCGTGGACCTTCCCGTACCGACCGCGCGGCTCCGCAACGGCCACCGCTATCGGCTCGCCGGCGAGTTCCTTGACGAGCGCGCGGTTCGCCTCGCGGTCGTACCACGCGCCGGACAACAGGAGGTGCACGTCGACGCCGCGGTCGGCAGCCCGTCGAAGCGCGCGGACGATACGGTTATCCGGTCCGCCGGTCCGGGGGACCACCGCCAGCACGCGGTCGTCGGCGGCGTCGATCCTCGCGACCAGGCGGTCGGCGGCGTTGCCCGGGGTCGTCAGGAGTTCGACGTCCGCCGCCGTCGCCGGTGGCGGCTCGAACCGCGTCGGATAGCTCCCGTTTGCCGTTCCTCCGTCGTGAAACTCGGTGTCCGCCCGAAACGACGACCACGACCGGGCGTCAGGCGCCGCCGCGTCCTCACGGAAGAGAGCGGCCAGGTCGTTAGCAGCCGTTCCACTCATGGCCGAAGATCGGGACGGTCCGGTTACGACGCCCCACCCGCGGTTGGTCCGCCCGCCCGTGCCGGACGCCTTCCAGTTCTCCGTGAGGACGACCGCGCGGTCGTCGGCCACCGCGTACTTCGCGTGATGGAAACGGAACCGCTCTGGATCGCCGTCGAGCACGCGGACCTCGACGCCGGCGTCTGCGATCCGATCGAGGAGTCGCGCGCTCCGGGCGGAGAAGCCACCGACTGGCGATCCCTCGACGAGGACCCGCACGTTGACGCCGCGGTTGACAGCCGCGACCAGCAGGTCGGCGACGCGCTCCGATTCGAGCGTGTAGCCGGCGAGCAGCAGGCGGTCGTCGGCCGCGCGGAGCGGTTCGACGGGAACCTCCGGCGTGTCCGGAAGCACGAACGGCCTCACGGTCGCGTTCTCGGTTCGCATCGCCGGTCGCGGGTCGTGGCCGCGCGGCCGCCACTCACCCCAGTCGGCGCGCCAGCGGTGTCCCTCTGGGGCGCGGTCGTACGCGACAGCGTCGACCGCGGTCCCGTCCCGTTGGAGTTCGATCCGGTCGCCGGCGGCCGACAGCGGGAAGTAGCCGCCGAGCGCGCGGAGTTCCGCCGGGTCGCGGTCAGCGCTCGCGGCTTCGTCGTCGAGCAGCGCCGTCGTGTTCGCGGGGTCCATCGAGAGCGCGACGTGCCCGCTCGCGTTCGGCGGGACCGCTACCTCGTGGTAGCCGTCCGAGAGTGACCAATTCCCGCGCTCGGGGAGGAACACGACGAGGTACTCGCCGCGGTTCTCCGCCGCCGTCGGGTTTGGAAACAGCTCGACGATCCGCGGATCATCGGTCCGGGCCGTCCCGTTGTCGGTCTCTCTGACGGTCTCCACATTGACTCCGCCGACGTCGACTTCGCCGCCGTGATCGACAGACGCTGCAACCGGTGCGGCGGCCGTTAGGGCGATGAAGAGCAGCGCGACAGCGACGCTGAGACCGACGACCGCGGCGACGCTATCGCGCGGAGCGTCTCCGGAGGCCGGTGTCGTCGACGACACACGGGGTCTGCCGCGTCATCAGGGATAAGAGGTTGTTCGGCTCTGGTTCGTCTCGTGGTCAGGCGGTCGGTGCTGCCTCGTCGAGCGCACGCTCGGCCTTCTCGGCCTCGGTGGAGACGATGAACGAGTGTTCGTCGGCGTACTCGGCGACGGCTTCGAGGGCCTCGCGGGTGCCGATCTGGCGGAGCGCCCAGCCGGCGGCCGCACGGACGTCGTCGGAGTCGTCCTCGGCGAGCGCGTCGGTGAGCGGGTCGACCGCGCGAGTGTCGCCGATGAGCCCGAGCGCGCGGGCGGCGTGGGGACGCACGAGGTCAGCGGTGTCTCCCTCGGGGTCGAGCTGGTTCGCGAGCGGCTGGACGGCCTCCGCGGCGCCGATCTCTCCGAGGGCCTTGAAGACGACTTTCTGGAGCTGCGGGTTCGAGTCCTCTGAGACGTACTCGACGAGCGTCTCGGTGGCCTCGTCGGCCGCCATCTTGCCGAGGATGCGGATCGACGGTTTGTCGCGCTTCTCCGCGCGGCCGAGCAGCTCCTCGACCGACGCCTCGGTCTTTCCGCGTTTCCCCATGCGTTCGAACGCTTCGAGACAGTGGCGCTCCATGAAATCGGACTGCAGCGAGTCGAGCACGAGCAGGATCATGTCGACGTTCCCGCGCGCTTCGTGTTCCTTCAGCGCCGACCACTCGACCGGGAAGTCCTTGTAGTGGCCGAGCACGTCGTAGTATCCCTGCGCGCGGAGCTGCTCGTGGGTTTCGAGGTCGTCCCACTCCTCCGCGTCGTCGAGCCCCGCTTCGAGCTCGTCGGTCGCGTCGATCAGGGCCGCGATCGTTTCGGCATCGTCGTCGGGGTCGAGACCGGCGTCCCCGACCGCCCCGGCGACGGCGTCAAGCGCGCCGACGAGGTCGTCAATTCGATCGGCGTCGGTACCCTCAGTGGGACTCTCGTCGTCGTCCGCGTCGGCCGCGTCTGTATCGACGGTATCCGGGTCGAGTGTATCCGGCTCGAGTTCGGCCGTGTCGACCTCGTCGTCGACGGCGTCCGCGGCTGCATCGACGAACGCCACCACTGCGTCTGCGGCGTCGTCGCGCCCGGCAGCGGTCCACTCGGTGTCCTCGAGCGTCGACGCGGCCGCTTCGATCGCGTCGACAACGTCGTCGGCGTAGGGGCCGCGGGCCTCCTCGACGCTGCCGCGGAGCTCTGCGATCCGATCTTCGAGGTCGCCGCGCGGGTCGTCGGCGTCCTCGTCGTCCTCGTCCGGCTCCGGGAGATCGGCGCCCTCGAGCTCGTCCTCGGCGTTTTCGAGGAGTGCTTCGATGTCATCGAGGTCTGCCTCGGTCTCGGCACCGTCGAGGCGATCCGCGATATCGTCGAGGTACTCGTTTAGAGACTCCTCGGTCGCTTCGTCGGGAAGCGTCGGCGCGGCGGCCGCGTCCGTCGACTCGCCGGCGCCGCCCGCCTCCTCCGCGTCGTCCGCGGCGTCGGCCTCCTCGGAGGCGTCGGCCGGGTCGTCGTCGCCGTTGCTCATACACCACGAACTGCGCGCGTAGTCCATTAAGACGTTTCCCTTCGTGGGCGGAGTCGAACGCGGCGGCCGGTCTCTGTTGTAATATTTGAAAAAATACTTTCAACATGGAGAACCTACTTTAATATAGTAACAACCATTAAGTGCCCAGCGCGCGTTCATTGATATAGACATGAGTACACAGAAAGAGGCCCGCCAACAGTACGGCAGCGTTCACGAAAGCGAAGCGCTGCGCGTCCCGGAAGAGAAGGCTGAGCAGCTCGTCGACGCGCTCAACAGCGACCTTGCGGCGACGTACGTCCTCTACCACCAGGTGAAAAAGCACCACTGGCTCGTCGAGGGCGCCGAGTTCCACGACATCCACCTCTACCTCGGGGAAGTCGCCGCAGACCTCGAAGAGGGCGCCGACGTACTCGCCGAGCGCGCGCAGGCGCTCGGCGGCGTGCCGCTCTCGGGCGGCGCGAACTACGAGGAGCACGCGCCGGTGAGCCCGGAAGACGCCGACGCGTACGACATCCGCACCTCACTCGGGAACGACCTCGAGATATTCGGCGATATCACCGAGCAGCTCCGCGAGCACATTCAGCTCGCCAACAACCTCGGCGACTACAACACCGAGGAGCAGCTCCGCGAAATCCTGATGGACGTCGAGGAGCACGGCCACCACCTCGAGCACTACCTCGAGGACGACACGCTCGTCACTCAGGGCACGCTCGAATGACATCCTCCCCGTCGTGAACGACGGGGTTTCCTCTCCGGCGTGGGAGTCTCAGACTGTTTGAGAGTCCCCGGAGGCAACATTCCCGTCACGGTGGACGGTACTCGGGTCTGTGCGCTGTTCTTTGGGACTTTCCGTCGCAGGAGAGCGTGGTGACTCCAGCCATTCGTGACTGTCCCACTCGAACCGCACGGGCCGTGCCATCGGCCTGACTGCCTTCTCTGTGTGCCGTCTCAGGAACGTTTCTGACGCCGTGAGGTCAGCGTGCCCTTCGAACCCACACGGGCAGGTGAGCGTGTCCTGATGCCGTGTCGTTCGCTCTGTCGAACCACACTGCGGGCACTCCTGACTGGTCCAAGCCTCTGACCGGACTTCCACCGAAATGCCGTATTCCTCGGCAGTACACGCCAGTCGCCCGGTGAATTGTTTGAACGCCCAGAAGTCGTGGGTCTTGGCGTTCGTCTCGGCCGACCAGTGCGTGCCGAGTACGTCGGTCAAGCCACCGATATACACCGTATCCACACCTTCGGCATACAGCCGTTCGAGCAGGTCACGACACAGTGCTTCTTGGGCGTGATCGCGGCGACGAGTTCGTTTCCGGTACAGTCGCCGGATACGCTCACTACTGTATCGACTTTCCCGTAGCTTGGACTGTAATCGGGCGATTTCTCGCGTCGTCTCGCGGAATCGCTGGAACAACTTGCGACCTTCGTACAGGTATTGTTCGCCGGTCGTCGTGGTACAAGCGACGAGATTGTTCGCACCAATGTCCAGAGCGGCCTTATGATCGGCCAGTGGAGTGTCCCGTGCATCGGAAGAAACAGTCACGGGTTGCGAAGCTCGGAAGGTGCAATCAGTCTCATCGTACCACAGTTCTAGTCGGCCTTGGTCTTCGTAGTCGGGCCAGTTCGGGTCGCCAACGATTTCGAGCCGAAGACG